>JAQGLW010000161.1 GCA_028292665.1 Herminiimonas sp. | reverse complement strand
ACAATGAAGCCGTTTCGGCTTTTCGAGCCCCCTTTGCCGGGGGCTTTTTTTATCATTAGTCGCATTTGAATTTTTCACTTATGAAGCATGCCGGCCGGTACGGCGTTCGTGCTGACGCCGATCGCATGCTTGTTCCGAAAACTTTTATTGCACGCCAATTACGGTGCCTTACATCAAGTCGACTGCTCGCATTCCGGATTATTCCGATCGAACAATCGGCAGCGGCATGGCTCTCGGCCATTACCTACATTGATGCATGCCGACATCCATCCTGCAAGCTGTTGGCCCGACGCGCAACCCAGCGCCTTTTTATCAAGGCAATGCCCGTTCATTTGCACATGAAGTTCCCTCGTCTGTCCGATAATCCATTGCAGATCAGCGCACCATGTTGCTGCAGCAAGCAGCATGATGCGTTGCAACTCCCCGCAATCGGGAGCCGCTCCCATGTCAAAAGCCTGCGTGGAATCCGGGCGAAATAAAAATCGGCGCTCTGCCGGAATATGTATTTATCAAACTTACTGCAGCAATCTCTTTGTCCGGGCCATTGCCGGATATATAACAGATTAATCGGCTGTCAATAACGGAGCAGTTACTGCTTCTCACGCGGGAATGACGTCTGGCAAAGCAAGCTTGGCATGAGGTTCGCCGATCAAGCGGATTCCGACATGGTTACTCTGGTTCGCTTGGTGTTCTGCGGTCTGCGTTTGAAGTACCGAATCTATAGAGGGCAATGGATGTGAAGGCCTTGAAAATGACGGCGACGATCCTGAGCAATGCCGCAGCTTATATCGCCATGGCAGGCAGGAAGCTTGGCTTTCTTCGCGAAAATTTTCGCTTGCTTTTCATCTGGCCGATTGCTGCGGTTATTTTAAGCGCCATCGGTTGGGGTGCATTGTTTGCACATTTGGACGAGGAGAGACGACAAGCAGAAAATATCGCATTGAAACAGGCGGGCGTCCTGTCCAGAAACTATGCCGACCAGCTTGCCCGGACAGTGGAAGCGATTGACCAGATTGCACTTCATGTCAAGTATGGCTGGGAGCTGTCCGCCAATAAATTACAACTGGAAAATATCAAGGAGAAGGAATTATTTCCTCCCTCCTCTTTTTTGAACATAGCCATTATTGATCCCAATGGAATACTTTTGACCAGCACGATTCCAAATTCAAAAGGATTGGCAGTTGGCGACAGGCCCTATTTTTCAATACATAAAAATGCGATTGAAGACTTCCTGTATATCGGCGTGCCTGTCTCCAGCCGTATTTCCGACAGGATCATCATTCCTTTCTCGCGCAGGCTCGCAGATCGCAACGGCCGCTTCACCGGCGTTGTGGTAGTCGCAGTCGTACCAGGCTATTTCACGGCGAACTATGATGAAACCACTTTGGGAACATACGGGCTTCTTGGCGTTGTCGGCACCGACCGCGTCATGAAAGTAACGCGCATCGGACAAATAGTTTACCCGCCTGAATCCCCATCACTGGTCTCGGCGCCCTACTTTGCAGGGCGGAGCGGAAGCGTCATCTTGCAGGGAAATGAAGCGTTTGCAGACATGCGCAGCCGCTATGTCGGTTGGGACACTGTCGATGGATATCCTCTCATTGCATTAACCGGTCTGGATGAACGAGAAACGCTGGCGCCCTATTGGGCCAATCGTGCGGCTGCGATTCGCTATGCGATCTGGGCCAACCTTGCCTTGGCGGCATTTACATTGATCGCCATGATGCTATCCGTGCGGCTTGCATGGAGAAAGTATCAACTGGAGACGACTCAAGCGACCTACCGTATGGCGACGGAAGGTGGAACCGAAGGATTTTATATAGTGCGTCCGGTGCTTGACAGGCATGGAAGCATCGTCGACTTCGAAATTATCGACAGCAATCATCATGGGGCGGAATTGCTCCGCCAGCGGCGTGAAGAGCTGATCGGAAAAAAAGTGTCGAGCCTTTATGAGGGGGCAAATCCGGATCGCCTGATAGAGATGTTGCATGAAGCCATGGACACGAGCTTTTATGAAAATGATGTGGAGGTGCCTAGCGAGAGTCCGGTCATGCCGCGATGGGTGCATGTCAGGATCGTGCGCGCCGCCGACGAGTTGGCGGTAACGCTGCGCGACATCAGCGATACCAAGGCGCACGTTGACGAACTGGAGCGGCGCAGCAATGCAGATCCGTTGACGGGACTGCCGAACCGGCATTGGGTCCAGACATATCTTCCGAAGGCAGTCAAGCATGCCGCGGAGCATGATGCGATGCTGGCCATTCTTTTTATCGATCTGGATGGATTCAAGGCGGTCAACGATACCGCCGGCCATGCGGCAGGGGATGAGCTTTTGCGAAATGCGGCGCGCCGCATAGTGGATGCAGTTCGTCCGCATGACCATGTGGTCCGATTGGGCGGCGATGAATTTGTCGTCATTATCGAGCAAATTGCGCACAAGGCCGATGCCGCGCATGTCGCTGACCGTGTTCAGCATGCATTTCAGGAAAGCTTCAGGCTTGCGCAAGGCGTGCATTCCGTCGGCACTTCAATCGGTATCAGCATGTTTCCGTCCGATGGAACCGATGCCGATACTCTGCTGAGAAATGCTGACGTTGCAATGTATTCGGTGAAGGCAGGCGGAAAAGGGGCTTACCATTTCTACGACCAAAAGTTTTATGACGCCTTGCGTGTCCGCCTGGAACGGGAATCCGAGCTTCGCCATGCGATAGAGCAGGATCAGTTCATCATGTACTATCAGCCCCGCGTCGATATTGCGACCGGCATTACGGCCAGCATGGAGGCATTGGTGCGTTGGGAGCATCCGTCAAAAGGTTTGATGCAGCCTCTGGAATTCATTCCGCTGGCCGAAGATACCGGCCTCATCCTCAGTTTGGGAGAGCTGGTCATCGACAAAGTATGCAAGCAGCTGGCGCAGTGGGTACGGACAGGGCAGGAATTGGTGCCCGTGTCGGTTAATGTTTCATCGCGCCAGTTTAACGAAGCGGACATCGCTAAAATCCTGTCGGCTTCTCTCGCACGTCACAACCTCGATCCGAAATTGATTGAAATCGAATTGACCGAATCCTCAATGATGGGAAGCACATGGGACGTTGCCAATACCCTCAGGGCCATCCGAAGAATGGGAGTCACGCTTCTGGTTGACGATTTCGGAACCGGTTATTCTTCATTGTCTCAACTGCAACGGCTGGATTTCGATGTGCTGAAAGTCGACCGGGCGTTTACGGAGGAGATAGACAGGACGGAGCAAGGCAAGATATTTTTTACAGCCATTATCACCATGGCGCATGCGCTTGGAATGCGTGTTGTTGCGGAAGGTGTTGAAAGCGAAGCGCAAATAAGAATACTCAGGACGCTTCATTGCGACGAGATGCAGGGATTTTATATTTCCAGGCCCTTGCCGCCATCCGAGAGGCAGCCTGTCCTGCCGAAGTCTGTGTTTATGTAACGCTGCCGGCCGCCCGATTCGACTGTCTCACGAGCCGCAATTTGCCGGTATATCCATCGAGGATGGCCTTGCCGACATCGCTGGACAAAATCCGCGATAAGAGCAATAACGCAAGAACCGAAACACTCCGCACCTTGCCGTTCGAGTCCCGCCAGCGCGGGACTCTCGACATCAGCTTCCGAGCCGGCGCATATTATTTGTCTTCGCCGATGCGCTGCATTTCTGTTGGAGCCGGAGTAAATATCCAGTCACTGACCGACCTTGTCGGAAGGAAATCGCAAGGAATCGCGCAGTAAATAACTCATCGGCATATTCAGGTTTGCGTTATTCAGCGCCGGGTTCGGCGTCTTGAACCATTTGTCATATAGCTTGGCGAATTCGCCGGTGTTCATCATTCTTGCCATTTCTGCGTCAACCACTGCCTTGAGGGCAGCATCATCCTTGCGAAACATGCCGGCGTATGGTTCGGCTGAAAGCGGATCGCCGACGATGTTGAACGCAGATGGGTCCTTGGCTTTTGCTCTCAGACCGTACAGCACAACGTCGCCCATCGGAAAGGCCGCCACCTGTCCGCTTTCCAGCATCTTGAACGAATCCAGGTGATCCTTGCCTTCCAGGATAGTCATATTGAGGGCGCTCGCTGTGTTTCTTTCACTCACCACCTTTACTTGCACAGCGCCTTTGGTCATGACAATTTTTTTGCCGCGCAGGTCGTTCCAGTTGTTGATGTTGGAATCAGCCTTGACCAACATGCGTGCGGCTGCAATGAAGTGCGGTATCGTAAAAGCGACGAGTTTGCGCCGCTCCGGGGTATTGGTCGTTGTACCGCATTCGATGTCGGCCTTGCCTTCCACAATTGCGGGAATACGATTGGAAGAATTCACCGGGAGATAGGCAATCTTCAACTGGGGCAGCTTCAGTTCTCTTTGAATGGCTTCCACATATTTCAAACATATGTCGATCGCATAACCTGTCGGCTTTTTATTTTCATCCGAAAATGAAAAAGGAACGGATCCTTCCTGATAGCCGATCGTAATGGTTTTTGTATCGCGAATTTTGGCAAGCGTTTCGCCGGCGTGAGATGTTGCAGGAAATAAATGAAATAAGACAATCAAGCAAACTGAGGTACGTGATGCATTGAGAAAAAAAGTCCCCATTTCCATTTCCTTTTGGTCAAGGCTTTTAATTGAAAAAAAGGGTTTTAATATAAAAACCACTTTTTGAGAAATAACATTTTATTTTGGAATGAATACCCCATATTTATGGGATGCGCAAAGGATTTATTGAAAACTTGATTAATAAACAATATATGCCAAAAAAAGCAATTGCCTTGACGGCAGCCTGTGCGATTTGCAGCGTGGATCAAGCTTACGCGCCTTGCTTTGACAAAGCCTCTGTTTGCGTAATATCAGGCTGTCCCCATCGACGCACCTGCGCGCGGCGGTCGGCTTTTTCATATCTCACTTAACCGACGCGATAGAAGCTTTAGCCGGCTTGTCCTTTATCCCATCGCATCTATCCAACGAGTGCCTCGTAAATTGGGCATTCGAATAAAAGCACGGTTTCGTGTCTGGAATGCGGTCGCATAGCCTCAATTGCTAATATCCGGTTATGATCAAAATTTCCAGCGGGAACTGCAAGGAGTCGGAATGCATCGCAGCCGTTTGAATTTTTCAATCACCCTTTCGGCATTGCTCACGCTGCTATTGGGGTTGGCCGCCACCGTCGTGCTGTTTGCCTGGGCGCATCGTCAGGAACAGAGCGTAGAGGATGCCGATTTCGAGCGACGGGCGAATTTCCGCGTGTCGGCCGTCAAGCAAGGGCTGGACGACACGATACAGGCGCTCCGGGTTGTCAATGAGGCGTTCAAAACGTTTGGTCCGCTCACGCGAGAGCAATTTCACGCTTTCACACGGCCGCTGCTTGCTCGTTTTCCGTATATTCAGGCGTTTACTTTCCATCGGATCATATCCAACGCTGAACGGGCAGCGTTCGAGGCTCGAAAACGCGTGCATCATCCCGGCTTTTCAATCACGGAGATGATCAACGACCAGCCGGTCCGGGCCGGCGTCAGAAATAGCTATCGCGTCGTCGATTATCTCGAACCGATGGCAGGCAACGAAGCGACATTCGGACTTGACGCGTCGTCCATGGATTTTCAGGAAGATACGGTACGGCGTGCCGGAAAGACCGGACTCGCATCGGCAACCCGATTGTTTCAGCTTGCAGTCGAAGCAGGTCCGCAACGCGGTTTCCTCATACTGATGCCGGTTTACCGGTACGGCGCCGCGCCCGATACTGTTGCGTCACGCCGCGAGGCCATCATTGGTTATACGGTAGTAGTGTTGCGTGCCGGGGATCTCGTCGAAAAGATACTCATGGCCGCGGAATTGCTGAACGTTCCCGGCGTGGACATCAGCGTGTACGGCAGCGCCTTACCGGACGAGCGAGAGCTTGCATTTCGCAAGGGGAGCTTGCCGGCCGTCAGCAATAGAGCTTCCATTTTTCCCGAGTGGATATTTCATGACCGGCCAAATAATTTTTCACAGACGGTCGACTTCGCAGGAACGCATTGGCATATGGTCGCTTCAGCGCAGCCGACTTCGTTTACATTCGCTCATATAGGTTCGCTGCTCGTGCTGCTTGTGGGCATATCGGTCAGTTTCATGGCCGCGGTTTACGTACAAACATTGACATCGCGCACGCGTCGTATCCAAGGCCTGGTCGATGAACGCACAGCCGAGCTCAGATTGGCCAATGAAACCCTGACTGAAGATATTGCCGCCCGCATGAAAGCTGAAAAAACGCTTCGGCATACGCAGCATATTTTAACGAGCGCGCAAAAATTCGCCCATTTGGGGAGCTGGGAACTGGATGCGACGACCGGCGAACTGCAGTGCTCCGACGAGTTCTTCCGGATATGCGGCCTGGAGCCGCAGTCCATAAAGCCGAGCCTGGAATTTCTTATTGGAATCGTTCACCCTCACGACCTGGAAACAGCGCAAAAGGCGATCGCCGCGAAAACGGAGGGCATAGATTATAAAATCGAGAAGCGGATCGTTCGCCCGGACGGTTCGGTCAGGCATGTGATCACCCAGGGCGAAGCGATCCTCGACGAAAAACGGGAATTGATCAAGGTGGTGGGTTCGTTTCTGGACGTCACCGAGCACAAGCAGACGGAAACCGAACTGCGCGAATCGAAGGAAGAGCTGCGGCGGCTGGCGGCCCGTCAGGAAAGCATCCGGGAAGATGAACGCAAGCGCATCGCCCGCGAAGTCCACGATGAACTGGGCGGC
>JAQGLW010000058.1 GCA_028292665.1 Herminiimonas sp. | reverse complement strand
CGGCATATCGACCGGGCGTGCCGGATCATGTGCATTGTTCGTTCGGTTGAATGTCGTACGATCATTGCCGGGAACGTAACGGTCCCAATGCGTGTTGACGTCCGCGATCGACACGATATAATTTTTCTGGCACGAGGCCGATACCGGATCTACCCACGTTTCAATGACGGGAAAGCCGTCTTTCATCGCAGCGGTCATGCCTGCGGCAGCCTCGGGCGTCGGCGGTTTTCCCTGCAGATAACGAATTGCCTCGTAATACAGTTCGCCTAAAGGATCGAATGCCTTGTACTTTCCGGAACGTCCGAACTTGTTCAGGTAATTGATCACGCCGCTGTTGAAGGCGGTGCTGTTGCGATTATCCTTGTCTTCCGGATTGGTATAAAACACGCCGGTCGCCGCGTCCCATTCGGAATGTTCGTTGATGGTTTCATCAAAACCCGGAGCGTCGAATTTTCCGGCGCCGACATACTTCATCGGCGCTCTTAACACGCCGCCGTAACGGCTTTCGGAATCGTCAAGCAAATATCCCATCACGGCGAAGCGGACTGTTCCGGCATGCCGCTGCAGTTCCCCTGCCGGCTTGTAATTTGCGCCGTATTTCCGGCATAAGTCGGTTCTGGCAGGACCTTCGGCACCGTCGCATACCTTGACCCTGACCAGATATTCTCCGAATTTTTTATCCGTTTCCAGCAGCGCCGCGTTCTTGTCGAAAGCCGGCGTATCACAATCGTTTCCGCTGTTTGCAGTGTCACTGAAAAGAATCCGGTTGCGGCAGGACACGGCATACAGGACGGTCGAATGGAATGGCGTCACCTTGTTGGGAGCGCTCATGTTGCCGCCGGCCGTCAACTTCCTGCGCGGGAAATAATCTTTGCCGGCGTAGAACTCTTCCTTCAGAACGGCGCGCTGCAAAATGGTGGTATTGGCCGTATCGACTACGCGATCGCCTCCGGTCAGCGCATAGCGCAGCATATCGAGCGCAGACGATGCCGCCCAGTTCATGAAGTTGCCGCTGAATGAAGTCCCGTCGCACTCATGGACCGCATCGGCATTCCTGATGATCGAAAAATAGCCGTCGACGATGTTGCGGTTGCCTCCGTTGTAGAGATAGCATTTGAGCGGGTTGAAATAGCCTGTGTATTCGTAGGTTTTGTCGTAATTGCCGTCGCCGCGATAAGCGATGCCGGCGGTGGGAAATTCGATGGACAGGCTCAACAGCATGTTGGGGTGCACATTGCCGCCGCCGGACAACGGACCATTGGCGATTTTTACTTCAGGGACCGCACTCGCCGCCGTCCATGGATTCAGTATCCCGACAAGGAAGAGTCCGACGGCAACGGCGTTCGCTGGCAGCATCGCTAATCTTCCTTGCGATAGAAGGTTTGCAATACGACCTGCGTTGTATCCCGCATGCCGAAGCCAAGCGCAGTAATGCGATAAAAATAACTGCGCCCCGATAGATCGGCGGCTTCACCCGGCTTGTTGTAAACCATCAGTTCGATGATGTAGCGCGGCAGCTTGCCGGGTAAAGAACCTTCGCCGGTCTGAAAAATTTGTCCGGTGAATTTTCCGTATGGTACGGACCTTGCGCTTGACGGATCGGCATCCAGAAAATCGACCGTCTGCCAGACTGCCGGCAAACCTTCCGCGGCACGCGAACAAAGTCCGAGGAAAGTATTCGTACCGCCGCTCCCGCACCCGTCGGTAAATCCGTCGGTTTTGCGCGGCGAGAATATCGCGCTGCGGCTTCTGGCCGCGTCCGGCGAATGTTCGATATCCAGTTCGGCATCCATCAGCGCCGCCTCCGCTGCCTGAAACGCAATTTGCCGATCGCGATCGTTGCGCGATGCCTTTTCTCCTTGCAGCGCAATTTGGGCGGCCGACAGCCCGAGCAGCAGGACCGCAATCAGCATAAGCAGCGATGCGACCAGCGAGATTCCCTGCTGTCCGCGCCGGGATTTTCCCGGATGTGCAGCGAACATTGGAAAGCTATCCGATTGCGGAAGCTGAAGCTTCATGTTCCACTGCCGGCCGCCGCACTGCGCAACTGGATAGTCGATGCAAATACTTTCCGCAGCCGGTTGCGAGCGGCTGCAGGCAGCGTCTCTTCGTTGATGCGAGTGCCGATATCGCCGGCGGCATTGACGTCGGCATAGTCTTTTCCGAACAGGTCGTACCGGTTTGCCGGTGTGCCGGATCGTGCGTTTTGAGAGCCGCGCACCAGGAGCGCGACTTTCACGACCACCACTTTTTTCCAATGCGTCTTGTTATTTCTATCGATCGCTCTTTCGATGGCATTCGCACCGGCCAAAACAAGCGCATTGTCCAGTTCATTGACCCCGGCAGCGTTTAAAAACCGATTCGGCAAACCGTCTGCATCGGTATCAATGCCGTAGAGCACCTGGAACGATTCCACGCCACGCGCTATCGCTTCCGAACTCCAGCTGCTTTTGCCGTAGTATTTGCAGCGCAGTTCAGGTTCTCCGCTCTTGTCGGCGGCAACATAGAAAATGCTCCAGCCGCGATCCGTTTCCAGATTAACCGGCTCGGCGACTCCGAAGCCGGCGCAATTAAGCATGACCCCATCGCCGTTGGGGCCCGCGCCGGCTCCGATGAATCGCACGGCAAGCACATCGCTGCCGTTAATCGCCTTTGACAATGGAGCATCGATGCCGATTTCCGTTTCCTTCAGGCTGCGGTCATCCAGCCCTGCGAGATTTGCGCTGACTGTCGGAGTATTGACGATAGCTGTCGCTTCCCGATCCCAATTCTCGTAAGCGGCCTGACGCACTGCGCGCGTGATTGCCTCCAGCGCGTAGCGGCCGGTCTCCTGCAGGCGTTCGCCCTCGTCCTGTGCGGTATAGCCAGCCTTGCTTGACAACAGCAGCGCGGTCGCCGCCATGACCACCAGCATACCTACCGCAAGCGATACCATCAGTTCGACAATTGACAGGCCGGACTGCCTGATGACGATGCAATGCGCGCATCGGCCGCTCTTGATGCATTGATCGATCATTTTGTGTACGGTTCAACCGTCAGAGCCACGTCGGGCGGAATGATTTTTTGGGGATCGTCGATCACGCTGCCATCCGGATTGCGCCCTTTTCCATGCCAACCGATTTTGATGACCACCGGCGTGTTATTCACGCCGGCCGCAGGAGGCGGACAAGTCCATGAAAATGCGCCGGCGGCCTTATCCCAAGGGCGCGAGTCGCGGCAAATCCTGACCCGCCCGCCCGGCAAAGCCGATTTGATTCGGGCCATCCATTCATAGATATCGAACTTCGCCAGTTCTTCGGCGCTGCAATCAGCCCTGTAACAAATTTTTTTTGGCGGTGTGACTACAACATCGTCGGCAGATTGATAATCGACGTTCAGAAATAAATTCGATTTGTCGGGCAGCTGCATCTGCTGATAATTCGCCCGCATTTTGTCCGCCATCTCGGACGCGAGCTGAAGTGCGGCAGTCTGGAACGCAGATTGCTGCGCCGTGCGCAACGCCGTCAATTGCATGCCGGCGATGCCAATCACACCGATTGCCAGCACCAGCACCGATATCAATACCTCAACCAGCGTGAAGCCGTTTTTTTCCAGTACGGTCATATGAAATCAATCGCGATTTTGTCAGGTTTTCAAGGCTCAATTCATCAATGAAAGCCGCATTGGCCGATAGCGTATCCGGCCCTTGGCATACCGAAGAGCGCGAATATTATTCAAAAAACAACATTTTTGCCGCGATAAAACAGCTTGGATATTCAGTTATTTATTTACCGGGGGATTTGCGTTCGCGGCCGACTTCGGCAATCGCATCCTGGAATTCCGCCACGTCCTCGAAGCTTTTATAGACCGAGGCAAAGCGGATATAAGCAATCTTGTCGAGGCGTTTCAGTTCGCGCATGACCAATTCTCCGATTTGGCCGGAGACCACTTCGCGTTCGCCGCTGGACAGCAGTTTTTCTTCGATACGATGAATTGCGGCCTCAACCGCATCGGCGGAGACGGGACGCTTGCGCAATGCGAGCATGAAACTCGCACGCAACTTGGCAGGTTCAAATTCGGTACGGCTACCGTTTTTCTTGACGATGACCGGCATCGCCAGTTCAATGCGCTCATAGGTGGTAAAGCGCTTTTCGCAACTGACGCAGCGACGGCGACGGCGAATGCTGTCTCCTTCTTCAGACACGCGGGTGTCGAGGACTTGTGTGTCTTCATGCTGGCAGAAGGGACATTTCATGGCGCTGGCTGCGGGTCAGGCGGATTCTTTCAAATGAACAGTTATTTTTTTGATAAGTATAATTGCCAATCAGTTAGTTAGGCAACTAAAAATTGGAAAGCGGGTTTGAGCCGCATTATCTGCCGGTCTTTTACGATATGGCGTCGAAAAAGACCGGCATCAGCCACTTCTCAGCCGGACTTGCCGGCCAAGCCTTATAACCCTCAGCTATTTTTGATACACCGGAAATGCGTCGGTCAGCTTTTTGACTTCCGCTTTCACACGTTCGATGGTGGCTGCATCATGCGGATTATCGAGCACATCGGCGATCAGGTTTCCCACCTTGACCGCTTCCGCTTCCTTGAAGCCGCGGGTCGTCATCGCCGGACTGCCCAACCGGATACCGGAAGTGACGAACGGTTTTTCCGGATCGTTCGGAATCGCATTCTTGTTGCAGGTCATGTGCGCGGAACCGAGGATTGCCTCTGCTTCCTTGCCGGTGATTTTCTTGGCGCGCAGATCGACCAGCATCACATGCGATTCGGTGCGTCCGGACACGATGCGCAGGCCCCGCGCAATCAATGCCTTGGCCAGCGCGTCGGCATTCCTGACGACTTGCTGCTGATAGCTCTTGAATTCCGGCGCCAGCGCTTCCTTGAACGCAACTGCTTTACCGGCAATCACATGCATCAGCGGACCACCCTGGATGCCGGGGAAAATCGCCGAATTGATTGCCTTCTCGTGCTCGGCTTTCATCAGGATGATGCCGCCGCGCGGGCCGCGCAGCGATTTGTGCGTGGTCGACGTAACGAAATCGGCGTGCGGCACAGGGTTCGGGTAAACGCCGGCGGCGATCAGGCCCGCATAATGCGCCATATCGACCATGAAATATGCGCCGACCGCTTTCGCCACCTTGGCGAAGCGCTCGAAATCGATGCGTAACGCATAGGCGGATGCACCGGCAATGATGAGCTTCGGTTTTTTCTCGTGCGCCAGGCGCTCCATCGCGTCGTAATCGATTTCCTCCTTGTCGTTCAAGCCGTAGGACACGACGTTGAACCACTTGCCGGACATATTCAATGCCATGCCGTGCGTCAGGTGCCCGCCTTCGGCCAGCGACATGCCCATGATGGTGTCGCCCGGCTTCAGCATCGCGAAAAATACGCCCTGGTTGGCTTGCGAACCGGAGTTCGGCTGTACATTGGCGGCTTCGGCGCCGAACAGTTCCTTGACGCGATTGATCGCCAGCGTCTCGGCCAGATCGACGAATTCGCAGCCGCCGTAGTAACGCTTGCCGGGATAACCCTCGGCATATTTGTTGGTAAGTTGCGTGCCTTGCGCTTCCATCACAGCAGGCGACGTGTAATTTTCGGACGCGATCAGCTCGATATGCTCTTGCTGGCGGGTGTTTTCCAGCTGGATGGCCGACCAGAGTTCAGGATCGACTTTGGCGATGGTATGGTCTTTTGCAAACATGGAATACTCCAATCAATCGTTAAACATTGCGGGAAGAGTCGAGCGCGGCGGCACTCTATCCCCCCGACAAATCAGCAAGCAAATGTGTTTGCCTTAATCGAATGAGGGCCAAAAAAACGGGAATGACGGCAGCCTCAAACGTTCTTCCATCTTGGCTGCCCAGGCGCACGGCTATTGAAATCTCACGCTTCCCGGTGGATATCCACCTTATTGCCGGACGCTTGCGGCTCCGGTTTTCGCCAGTTACGTGAGACGAAATGGTCATGTATTGTAGTTTATGCGCCTGGTTTCGGCAAGATTCGGGGGCGAAATTGCCAGCGATGCTTTCAACAAGCCGCATGGCTTTTCGAGGCCGGCTTGCCGCAGTCATTTGTCCATTCCCGCTTTCAGCTACAATTTGCCCTCTCCATCCGTATCGATATGCGGTCAAATTGAACATGCCGCTTGACGGCAGGTGCTGCCGAAAGTCATCTCGATTCATTCAAAGAACAGGCAAATTCACTAAAATGCGTCAAAATTTCGTCTGGACCATTCGCGTATATTACGAAGATACCGATACCGGCGGCGTGGTCTTTTACGCCAATTACCTGAAATTTTTCGAGCGGGCGCGCACCGAATGGCTGCGCGAAGCGAAGGTAAACCAGCAGTCGATGACGGAAAAACACGGCATGATGTTTATCGTCAAAAGCACAGCGGTCGATTATCATGCCCCTGCGAAACTAGATGATGAACTGAAACTAAGCGTTGTTGTCGAACGCCTGGGCCGCGCTTCCGTCCAGTTCATGCAGGAAGCCTGGCGTATCAACGGAACGCAGCGGGAATTGCTTGCTACCGGACGCATTAAAGTGGGTTGCGTCGATACCGGCGGTTTCCGGCCGGGCGCAATTCCGGATGAAGTTTTAGAAAAAATAAAAAGCGCAGGATAATCTCGCTCACGTTATCGATGAATGATGAAACCGGCAAAAAACCAGGAGCAGTTGTCGCAACAAGGATGAACTGCCGGAATCAGCGCTTTTGCGAATACAATTGACCCGATCAGACTAAATCAGCCACCTACATGACCGTTACACAAGATCTCTCTTTCCTCTCCCTTATTACCAACGCTTCGCTGCTCGTGCAACTTGTCATGGCGCTTTTATTGGCCGTATCGGTGATGAGCTGGACGTACATCTTCCGCAAAATGTTTGCGATCAGAAGCGCGCGCAGCCAAACCGAAGAATTCGAGCGCGTTTTCTGGTCCGGCGGGAATCTCAATACGCTCTATGAAGATGCGACATCCACTCGCCGCCAGCGCACCGGAAAAACGGGCGCGCTGGAGCGTATTTTCGAAGCGGGCATGAGCGAATTCAACAGGGCAAAAGCATCATTCGCAAACAAGGGAGCCGTCGACAGCAGCGCAATGCTGGATGGCGCGCGGCGTGCGATGCGCGCCGCCTATCAGCGCGAGATGGATGCGCTTGAATCGCACCTGGCGTTTCTTGCATCGGTCGGTTCCGTCTCGCCGTACGTCGGCTTGTTCGGCACCGTGTGGGGCATCATGAACGCATTTCGCGGGCTGGCCAATGTGCAGCAGGCGACGCTCGCGGCGGTCGCGCCCGGCATTGCCGAAGCATTGATCGCCACCGCCATCGGCCTGTTTGCCGCGATCCCCGCAGTGGTCGCCTACAATCGCTACACGCACGATATCGATCGTCTGGCGATTCGCTTCGAAAGCTTTATCGAAGAATTTTCCAACATCTTGCAACGGCAGGCGCGCTGATGTCGAGTTCATTTTCCTCATTGCGCGGCGGCCGCAGCCGCAAATTCAAATCCGAAATCAACGTCGTGCCGTACATCGACGTGATGCTGGTGCTGCTGGTGATTTTCATGGTCGCCGCGCCGATAACCAATCCCGGCGTGATCAACCTGCCGACGGCAGGCAAGTCCACGCTGCCGCCGCCCGAATATATCCAGATCACATTGAAGCCCGACACGAACGCAACCATCGCCATCAACGGACAGAAAAGCGGTGCAGGCAAGGCCGAGATCGCCAGCGGCCGATCCGACCTGGTGCAGAAGCTCGGCGCCCTGCATCATCAGAATCCCGAGATGGCGGTAATGATTTCAGCCGACAAGGACATCAAGTACGACGAAGTGATCCAGGCAGTTTCGGAAGCGAAAAAGCTCGGTTTTGATCGCGTGGGACTCGCGACCAGGTAATGATTGCTTTATGACAGACGCCACTCCTTACACCGTACCGAAAGAACCTGGCCGCTGGCGTGCGATCACGCTGGCAGCCGTCGTGCATGCAGCATTGCTTGCCTTCCTCTGGATCGGCGTACGCTGGCAAAACGAGACTCCGGTCGCTGTCGAAGCCGAAGTGTGGAGTCCGCAACCGCGCGAAGCGGCGCCCCGTGCACAGCCTCAACCCGAGCCGGAAATAAAGCCCGAGCCCAAGCCGGTCGTCAAGCAGCCGCCGAAACCGCAGATTGTCGAACCGAAAATCGACAGGCTGGATATCGCGCTGGAACAGGAAAAGAAGAAACGCAAGGAACAAGAGAAAAAGAAACGGCTGGAGGAAGAAGACCGCTTGGCGAAGCTTGAACAAAAAGCGGAAGAACAGCGAATCGAAAAAGAGAAAGCTGACGCTGCAAGGAAAAAGATCGCGGCAGAAGAAACAAGGAAAGCCGCTGCCGACAAGAAGCGCAGGCAGGATGCGGCCGACGTCGAGATACTGGCAAAAGCACATGACGACGAGATGCGGCGCATCACAAGCGGCGTGGCGGGAACCGGAGGCGCAGGCGAAGCTCCGAAAGCGCAAGGCGGCCGCGCCGATGCAAGTTATATCCAGAAAGTCGGCGCCAAAATAAAATCGAATACGGTGTTCAACGTGTCCGGCGATCTGACCGGGAATCCTCCAGTTGAATATGCTGTCGAATTGCTGCCGGACGGGTCTGTGCGCGGACTGCGCAAAATAAAATCGTCCGGCGTGCCCGGTTTCGATGAAGCGGTAAGGCGCGCGATCGAAAAGTCGGCCCCCTTCCCGCCCGACAGATCGGGCACGGCGCCAGCCAGTTTCAATGTGATCCACAAACCTAAAGACCAGTAAGCCATGATGAAAACCATTCTCTTGCGTACTATCGCGGCAATCGGATTGATGAGCGCCACCGTCGCTTATGCCCAGTTGCGAGTTGAAATTTCCGGTGTCGGCGCCAATCAGATTCCGATCGCGATTGCCGGCTTTGCCGACGAAGCGATCGCGCCGCAACAGATTACCGCCATCATCAAGGCCGACCTGACCCGCAGCGGCGTTTTCAAAATCATCGATACCGGCAATGTGATGTCGGAGACGTCATCGGTCAATTACGACGACTGGAAATCGCGCGGTGCGGATGCGCTCGTGATAGGAAGCGTGCAACGGTTGGCGGATGGCCGCTTCGATGTGCGCTACAAGCTGCTCGACACGATCAAATCGGCGCCGCTGTCAGCGCTGGCGCTTGCTGCTCCGCCTCAATCCACCCGTGTCACGGCGCACAAGATTGCCGACGACATCTATGAAAAACTGATCGGCGCACGCGGTGCATTTGCCACCCGCATTGCCTATGTGACCAAGGCCGGCAACGAGTATCGCCTCGAAGTTGCGGATTCCGACGGCGAAGGCACCAACATTGCGTTGCGCTCGAACGAACCGATCATCTCGCCGGCATGGTCGCCGGACGGCACCAAGGTGGCCTACGTTTCTTTCGAAAATAAAAAACCGGTAGTGTATGTGCAGGATCTGACGAGCAGACAGCGCACCGCGGTTGCCAATTTCAAAGGCAGCAACTCGGCGCCGTCATGGTCGCCCGACGGCTCCCGGCTGGCCGTGGCATTGTCCCGCGACGGTTTGACCCAGGTGTTTGTGATTAATGCCGACGGCAGCGGTTTGCGGCGTCTGACCAATACCAACGGCATCGATACCGAACCGCAGTTTTCAGCCGACGGCCAATCCATTTATTTCACCAGCGATCGCAGCGGCGGTCCGCAAATCTACAAGATGAGCGCCAGCGGCGGAGATGCGCAACGCGTCACGTTCAACGGCAGCTACAACATCAGCCCGCGCATTTCGCCCGATGGCAAAACGCTGGCCTATATCTCGCGCCGCGACGGAAAATTTCAGCTATATGCACTCGATCTGACCAACGCCCAGGAACAACGCCTGTCCGACACCGTCAAAGACGAGTCACCCAGCTTTTCGCCCAACGGCAAATACATCATGTACGCAACCGAATCGGGGCGGCGCGGTTCACTCGCGGTAGTATCGGTAGACGGCCGCATCAAGCAGCGTTTGACAACCCAGGCAGGCGATATCAGGGAGCCCACCTGGGGCCCGTTCATGAAATAATTTTGATTAAACAACAAGGGGAAAACCATGCGCATTTCGACAACCTTCGCCATTATCTTATCGAGCGTACTGCTGTTCAGCGGATGCTCGTCAGTCAAGCTCGACGACAAGGCGCCGATCGAAGAACGTACCGGCACCGCACCGAAAAGCGGTGCAGATCCACGCGCAGTCGCGACGGTCAACGCCGGCTCGACCGATCCGCTGAATGACCCGCAAGGCATTCTTGCCAAGCGCAGCATATACTTCGATCTGGACAGCTACACCGTCAAGGATGAATTCAAACCGGTGGTTGAAGCGCATGCCAGATATCTGACGGCAAACAAAACCCGCAAGATCGTCATCCAGGGCAATACCGACGAACGCGGCGGACGTGAATACAATCTGGCGCTCGGTCAAAAACGCGCCGAGGCGGTACGCAAATCGCTCTCGCTGTTAGGCGTATCGGACACGCAAATGGAAGCGGTCTCGTTCGGCAAGGAAAAACCGAAAGCAACCGGCAGCGACGAAGCCGCCTGGGCGGAAAACCGCCGCGCCGACATCGCTTATTGATATTGATCGCCATGAAAACCATCATTAAATCCACCCTTACTGCGGCCTTGACGGCCGCTTTTTGCTGCGCGCCGTTACAGGCCCATGCCGGACTGTTCGATGATGATGAAGCGCGCAAGGCGATTCTCGATATACGCGCCAGAATCGACAATCTCAATAACCGCCTCGATGGCAAAGCCGATAAAACCACCAACCTCGACCTGGCTGCGCAGAATGAGCAGCTGCGTCAGGAAATCGCCAAGCTTCGCGGCCAGGTTGAAGTGCTGGCCAACGAACTGGCCAACGAGCAGCGGCGCCAAAAAGACTTTTATACGGACCTCGATACCCGTCTGCGTAAAATGGAGCCGCAAAAGGCGACCGTCGACGGCAGAGAAGTCGAGATCGAGCCCGCCGAGCAAAAGACTTATGAGACGGCATTGGCCCTGTTCAAAGCGGGCGATTATAAAAATGCGAGCGCGGCGTTTTCAAGCTTCCTGCGCAATTATCCGCAATCGGGTTTTGCCGCATCCGCAAACTACTGGCTGGGTAACACTTACTATGCGCAACGCGACTACCGCAATGCGATTACGTCGCAACAGATGGTCGTGAAAAATTATCCCGACAATCCGAAAGCGCCCGATGCGCTGTTGAACATCGCCAGCTGCTATACCGAACTGAGGGATAAAGCAGCTGCGAAGAAAGCGCTGGAAGCACTCGTCGCACAATATCCGGATTCGGCTGCTGCACGAACCGCAAAGGAACGACTGGCTTCTCTCAGATAATTGCGGATTGATGAATACCGTGGATTCCACTCAAGTGCAAAAGTTGATTATCTGAATAAAATTACAGACCAATTTGACAGAGCAGCCGGTAGTTGCTTATAATTGCGGTCTTTCGGGTCGTTAGCTCAGCTGGTAGAGCAGCGGACTTTTAATCCGTTGGTCGCAGGTTCGAATCCCGCACGGCCTACCACGAATATCGATGGTCTAGATCACAAGTCTAGACCATTTCGTGTTTCTGGCGTGACAAAACATGACCGTTTCTTTCCCGACTTCATCACCCCGCACGCGCTCGATCCCGGCTGCGGCAACGGTTATAAATGCTGTGTAGCGTACTTCGCCTGGCGATTCATCATTTGTCTCGATTTCCAGCCGCCTGATTCCTTCAGCTCATCGCACGACGTTCCCGCCCGTCGATGCCATAATGCCCGGGTATGCCGAAGGTCATGGACCGAAAATTTCAGTCATGGAATAATCATGTAAATCGCATCAGCGTGGATTTTCTGGTGTGTGACAAGAATTCGAACATCATTACAGCAGTTGAATTCGACGACAAGTCTCATTAGCGTCAATACAGTTATCACAAGCGTAGCGGAATAATTGCTGGAGAAGGATGAATCGTCGATGATCTCAGCACGAGAAGCACTCGAACGTCTGCAAGAGGGGAACCGTCGCTTCGTGTCGGATGATCGGAGCCGCGACCCACTCACGAGCCAGACCCATCGCCGCGAGTTGGCGGCAGGCCAGGAGCCATTCGCCGCCATTCTCGGATGTTCCGACTCCCGGGTGCCGGTAGAAATCGTCTTTGACCAAGGCTTGGGCGACCTGTTTGTTATCCGCGTTGCCGGAAACATCGTCGCTCCATCTCAAATCGGCAGCGTCGAGTTCGCCGCGGAACGGTTCGGCACACGGCTCGTGGTCGTCCTGGGCCACTCTCGGTGCGGGGCTATTCAGGCGACGCTGGAAGAACTTCAGCGACCTACGGAAAACCAATCGCGGAATCTGCATTCGATCGTCGACTTCATTCGCCCGTCCGTGGAAGGCTTGCTGACGACAGAACTCAGGCATGACCGAGATGCCTTGGTGCGGCATGCCGTGCGCGCCAACATCCTCGCCTCTGCAAACCATCTGCGGCATGGATCGCAAGTGATCGAGCAACTGATCCAGAAAAATGGGCTCCTCGTGGTAGGTGCCGAATATTCGCTGGAGACCGGGACCGTAGAGTTCTTCGACGGTGTACCGGAGGCTGACTGACAACGGATTGCAGCGGACAGGCTTGCGGAAGATGCGGCCAAGGAAAGCCATGCGCTGTATCGGCATGGGAATTTGAAACCCTGGCTAAGAGCGTCTGACAAAACGCCGATGGCAAGGCGCGTCGATGCACCAAAGAAATCCCCCGCCCGAAAGAAGTACCCTTGGGGTATTGGGGGACGCAGACAGTACTGTAGTACGGCAAGAAGACGCAACGCCGCAAGCGGCATTTTGTCAGACGCTCGAAATGTCGGATCAGATCGCGATTACTGCAATTACCTGCCCTGTACTCGCAAGAGCCAGGGCACGGTTCATTATTCAGAAAAAACAATAAAAGACGAATCAATCATCATGGCCATGGTGTTCGCCACGATCATGGCCACGGCGCTCATCATGGCGGTGTTCACGGTCATGGCGCTCTTGCCATTGACGAGCCCTTAGCCGACGTTCATGCCAATCCTGCTCTCGTCCTCTCTGTATGTAGACAGGACGTGGTTGGACATATACGGGTTGCGGTTGCACATAGATAGGACGTGGTTGCACATAGACAGGTTGCGGTTGCACGTAGACAGGTTGCGGTTGAACATAAACCGGCCCTTGAACGAAGCCCGGTACGCCGATGTTGACGCCTACATCCACATGCGCCGCCATTGCGGTGCTTGCCGCCATCATTAATGCGGCGCCTGCGATCAAACCTGCGGCAATGGTGATATATTTTTTCATGCTTGTTTCTCCTTGGGTGATGACCTTATTAAACGCGTGATCGCTTTACGCCACCACCCTGCATTGGTAACCGCCGTAACAAGGTATTTCATCGATCAAAAAGTGTCCGGCCAAACATTTCCTTGTTTGATACGGCCGCGCTTTGATATGTGCAGAAATGAAAAAAGACAAGGCGGGCCTGTCTTTTTTCAACGCTGATTACCTGATTACTTCGATGTGGTTTCTTTAGCATCCGCCTTGGCTTCGGCAGCGTGCGCTTTCGCTTTGGCTTTTGCAGCTTTACGGTGGGCCTTCACTTTCATTTTCCTGGCCTTGACTTCAGTCTTCGCGATTTTTGCATCTGCCTTTGCGTCAGTTTTCAATTCCTTTGCATCGGCTTTGGCGACAGCTCTGGTTTCTTTCGCATCGGCTTTGGCAGCTTTGGTGGTTGATGCGGCTGGCGCTGCCGGTGCAGCCGGAGCTGCAGCTTGAGCGAAAACGGAAGTAGCGAACAAGCCAGCGAGCAGAGTAGCAAGTAATTTATTCATTTGTGTTCCTTTACGTTGTCTTGATTAACTCAGGTGATTCCTGAGGACCTGAGCCAAAAACGACCGGCGTAAGGGCAACGTTGACCACCATTACAACACGTTACAATTGAAATGCATGCGAATCAGGGACAAAGGCCGGGCCGAGACTTGCAAAGGAATCACGGGATCACTCTGGCTTCGACCGCATCGATTCGTATATGATCAGGTTGTTTGCTTTGAACAAGGCTCATGCATAAAAATGAATGATTCAACCGAACTCGAATATGTCGGATTCTGGCCAAGAGTATGGGCCACCGTGATCGATACGATATTGATCATGCTTGTGACAGCACCGCTGGCGAGGATCGTTTACGGGAGCGGTTATTTTTCCTACGACTATGGTGCAATTGTCCGCGGGCCGGGAGATTTTCTGATCACGTTCGTATTACCGGCGGTTGCTGTTATCGTCTTCTGGTCCGCCAAACATGCGACCCCGGGCAAGATGGCGATCGGCGCAAAGATCGTTGATGAGAAAACCGGTGGAGCGCCAAGCTTGCGTCAGCACGTCATTCGGTATCTGGGTTACTTTGTTTCTATTTTTCCTGCTTGTCTTGGTCTTGTCTGGGTGGCATTCGACAGTAAAAAGCAGGGATGGCATGACAAGTTGGCGGGGACTGTTGTTGTACGGCGGAAAAACAGAGGAACGGAACCGGTGCGGTTTGATCGGTGAAGTTTT
>JAQGLW010000134.1 GCA_028292665.1 Herminiimonas sp. | reverse complement strand
GATCTCGATTTCACGGACGTCCTGTACGCGCAATACGCCGCTGATCAAATTCTTGATCGGCGGCGTTACCTTGATTCTGACCTTGAGCGGTTCCAGACGATCGAGAATCCGTTTTTGCTGCGCCTTGGTCAATGAAGGCATTGCCAATAGAATTTCCTTGATTCTTTTCTTGGCAACCAATTCAGTCAGATCATCGGAAGAATAAATCTTGATACCCGCAATGGTTGCGCGCTGCAACTCTTTTGTGTCATCGATAAAAGCCACTGGCAAGTATTCCTGTCCCGCGCTCAAGGCAGTAGCCAGTTGTGTACCTGCCGCGCCGGCGCCGTAAATCGCCACACGCACGGCGCTATCCGGACCACTGGTGTGTAATAAATAGCCGCGAGCCAGAAAACGGCTTGCGACTACATACAGGATCGCGCTTACCCAATAAATGACGAAAACAGCCCGCGACAATGTAATGGTATGCGTCAGAGTGGCCAGCGCCGCCATGCCGACCAGGGAAAGCGTCACTCCCACCACAATCACGTAAAGAATTTTTTGGTCGATAAACCGTATGACAGCGCGATACAGTCCAAGCCTGATAAAAATGGGAATCGAAATGATCGGAGCGGAGAATATTAGCCAGATATAGTGATGGAACAGTTGCGCATCGATCACATCATAGCGCAGCCATATTGCAAAAATAAAGGCAAGCGGCAAAAACAGTGCATCTGCTGTGGCAGCTATGATCTGTTTTTGAATACGGGACAAATCCAGGAATGATTTCATAAAATCAGAAAGACTTATGCATGCTTGTTGTTCGAGTAAAAACCATCAATGCGAAACGCCGTCCCGGCGTATCACCCTTGCAAAAGTCAGCAATAGAATTTTGATGTCCAGCCAAAAGGACTGATGCTTCAAGTAGTAGGCATCCAGCTCCACTTTTTCCGGTATCGGCAGTTCATCCCGGCCATTGATTTGCGCCCAGCCG
This sequence comes from Herminiimonas sp., assembly GCA_028292665.1. GTDB lineage: Bacteria > Pseudomonadota > Gammaproteobacteria > Burkholderiales > Burkholderiaceae_D > JAQGLW01. The sequence goes on along the minus strand of JAQGLW010000134.1, from coordinate 67,534 downwards.
GTCAAGCCCGGCATCAGCACATGTACTTCCTGCGCCGTCCGCAATGCCATTAAATCCTCTTGGTTAAACAAAGCCGGACGAGGCCCTACAAAACTCATGTCTCCGCGAAAAATACTCCACAGCTGCGGCAGTTCATCGAGACTCGATCTACGCAGCAACGAACCGACCGGCGTAAGGTATTGATCGGGATTGTTCAGCAAATGCGTTGCCATCGCCGGCGTCCCTATCCGCATCGTGCGAAACTTGGGCATCCGGAAAATCCTGTTTCTCCTGCCTATCCGATCCGACCAGTAAATGATTGGACCTTCGGATGTTACACGCACCGACAGCGCGACGGCCAATAATGGAATCAACAGGAACACAAACGCAATGATGACCAGCGTTAAGTCGAATATCCTTTTCATGATCGGTCTATGATAAAAGTGAGTCTCCAGCTTCTCTGGAATTTTCTGATTCACCCGATAAACCAATATCAACTCAACGCGAATGCCGACTGCGATACCAAACCGCCGTGGCGCGTAAACCTTGCTCCATAGTATAAGGCGGCATCCAGGCTAATTCGCTTCGTATTTTTTGATCGTTGATACATAGGGAATCGAACAATCTGTCAACCTGATCCGACCGTCCCAGCAAAACTCCGGCGGCACGAACCAGTGCCGGGGGGCAATAAAACGCACAACTATCACGTCCCAGCGATTGTGCAATTTTACCAATAAGAGCTTTTGTCGATATGCCCTCTCCATCACTTATCAAATAGGTCTTTCCCGCAGCAATCGAATGGCTTGCACATGCGGCCAAGGCATCCGCCAGATTACCTACATAAACCACATTGCGCATATTTCCAGCCGCAGCCAATGGCAAGGGAATTCCCTTGTCTATTGCATTTATTAATTTGAGAAAGTTGCCTTTTACTCCAGGACCATACACCAATGGCGGACGGACAATGACTATTTCAAGTCCTGTTTCAGCAGCAATGTGATGCAGTGCCTGCTCGGCCTCCCATTTGGATTTGGCATACCCATCCTGGGGATTGCAATTGTCTTTTTCGGTGAACGGCTGAATCTTGTCGGTCCTCTCTCCATTGACTTTGATGGAACTTACATAAATCAGTCGTTTTACTCCGGCCAGCACCGCCTGCCGTGCCAAATTCATCGTAGCATATAGATTAACTCCGAGAAACTCTGCCATTGGATCAGCCGCATTATCTTTCATTACATGCACGCGAGCCGCGAGATGAATTACCACGTCGACATCATTTAGTGTGTTTACCCAGTCAGTCCTGCCGTCAATCGCCCCCACAATGACAGGCTCCATATCTGCAGAGAAATAATCTCTTGACCGCAATGCGACCTTGACGCGCCATTGCCGACGGATCATCTCGTCACATAAAGGTCGCCCCACAAAACCGGTGGCTCCCGTAATGAGTACTGTCTTCGCCATGAAGCCTGCCATTACCTGATTAACTCGAGAAGTCTGATAGGAAGCTTCAATGCCAGCAGCAATGTATTGGTATACAAGCCATTCTCTTTACATGCGCGGATAATTTCGAGATTCAATTTGATGCGCGCGGCAATTCCGTTATTGCTGACCCCGCCTGAGCGCATCACTATCGTAATCTGGTCAAGGAATTGCCACGAAATCTTTTTCCGGACGAGCATTCGGAGAACCATTTCAAAATCCGCGGCGACGCGGTAGCTCGTCTTGTAAAAACCGACATCCGTATAGCAGGCTTTTTTGCAATAGAAAGTTGGATGCGGCGGCATAACGCCGATACGCAGAAGCAGTGAAGACAGCTTCGTAACCCGGCATTTGCGCAATATCCTGCTCAGGTTATTTTTATCCACGATATTCAAGCAGGAGAAAATCGCATCCGAATCGGATACAACCGCTGTCTCAACGATATTCCTTATCACGTCACGAGAAGCAAACAGGTCATCGGAATTGAGCATGCCGATGTACGTGCCTGAAGCAAGGTTTACACCCTTGTTCATCGCATCATATATTCCGCCGTCTTTCTCGCTGAGCCAGTAATCGATTGCATGATCGTACTGCTTGATGATTTCAAGCGTCCCATCGGTAGAACCGCCGTCAACAACGATATATTCGATATTGTCATAGCTCTGGCTCAACACGCTTTCCATCGCGCCCTGTATTGTCGCCACGGCATTGAACACGACCGTGATAACGGTAATCACCGGCTTGCCATTCAGGGCACTCTTGTAAATTCCCTTTGTCCGCCGCCCCCCCTGCTCGCACTCGCGCCAATCGGAAGAAAGAGCATCTCCACTCTTTGCCTTCAATGTGTTTTGAAGAACTGTTTCCGACATAGTCAACATGGCCTGCCTGATAGTATTGAGACACTCATTCTTGAGAAGGCATGGGAGCATAACCTTCACCATCCCATATGCGCCGTTTCAGCGTCAGGCACCGGCCAAAAAAGTCTTTACGTGGTGGAAGCTGGGGCACCGGAATGCCTTTCTTTTTCAACGACGCGACGATCGCAAAAAGGTATGACATATAAACCTGATAAAGTGCATTTGCCGCTTCCCCGATGCGGTACCCCGAATAAAGCAGCAATCTGCTTGAAGAAATAATCCTCAGCCCGTGAAAATGATAAAACACTGGCGCGATGTTTCCCGCCCCACGCCGCTCGAAATAGCTTGCATTCCACGGCGCCAGTGTTTTTTCCTTTTGCTGCAGAATATGCACTTCTCGCTCGAACAATAACGGCCATTGGTCCAAATATTTCTGGTCGCCGAATTTTCCGGCCTCGACCCTCGCGTAGCACCATTCTAGGCACCTCTCCTGCCACCACTGCATCACTTTCGATGCTTCTTTTGTACGGCGGAATGTCATGAACTGCACACAAAATCGCCCGCTTCGCTTTGTTTTGTCGTAGCGCGGATCATAAGCATGTTCAGTAATCAGCACATGTTTTTCTGCACTTTCAAATTCATCCAGCAACAACCGCGGCGAATCGAAAAAAAATAAATCTGAGTCCAGATAAGTTACGCGCTCGACCTGCGCATCGCGCTCAAAAACAAATTGCGGAGTGAAAGGCGTCAGCGTCCAGCAATACTCGCCTCGACTGCGCAGAGGCTTGACTGCAAGCAAACGCGGCGTTTCTACTTCGCGCAACGGAATCAGGCTTACATGAGGCAACGCCAGCTGCAACAGATGCTGCTCCACCAATTCATCCATGCAAAGAATCCATAAATTAAATGGCATTTCTTGTGCAAGCAAGGACGCATGGAGACACAATCCGACAGGAAGAAAATTGTTGTCGAATAAAGTGACGAAGTGTTCCACTCCGGGTGTCTTGTTATTTGAATGCATTTATTAAATCGATTATTTTTGCAACGTCCGCATCATTCATCTGAGGATGACATGGAATAGAAATGCATTGTGTAGCGTGCCGCTCGGCATACGCCAAGCCAGCCGGATCCCTTGAGATATCCTTGCTTGGCAACTGTCGATGAACCGGCACCGGATAATGCACGAATGTCTGCACCCCGTTCTTGTCAAGATATTGCCCTAAGCGATCACGCTCTTTGCTCAGTATCACGAACAAGTGGTAAACATGGCTTCGTGCCTGATCGGGCACAGACAGCAACTGCACTGCCGGATTAACGATATTCAGATGATAAACCCGCGCTATCTGGCGGCGGCGTTCGGTAAATTCTTCCAGCCATTCCAGCCGCGTCATCAACAATGCAGCCTGCAGCTCATCCAGACGGCTATTGAGCCCCGGCACAGGATGATGGTAGCGGACGCTCTGCCCATAATTACGCAATACCGCGGTGCGTTGCGCAAGCACTTCATCATTGCTTATCAACGCACCTCCGTCGCCCAATGCGCCCAGATTTTTAGTAGGATAAAAACTGTATGCGCCAAAGCTCCCGAAACAACCGGCCGTTACGCCATTCCACTGTGCGAGATGCGCCTGAGCGCAGTCTTCAAGCAGGGCGATGCCATGCCGTTCGCACAATGCCGTCCATTTTTCCATCTGTTGCAGCTGTCCATAGAGATGCACCAGCAGGACAGCCCGGGTTTTGGAGCCGACGCATCGTTCCACGCTGACCGGGTCGAGCAGTGCCGTGCGCGGATCGATATCTGCAAGCACCGGGGTAGCGCCGGCACGAATGATCGCCAACACCGTAGCAAAGGCGGTCATCGGCGTAGTGATGACTTCATCCCCCGGACCGATGTCGAGCGCCCGCAGGCCGATTTCAATCGCGTCCATTCCATTGCCGACTCCCACGGCATGGCCTGCACCACAGGTCCTGGCCCAAGCCAGCTCAAAGGCTTGCAGTTCCTTGCCCAGCACATACCAGCCGGAACGCAGTACCCGCTCCATTGCAGCCAATTCGGCAAGCCGCAATGTCTCGGGTTCAGCCTTGAAGTCATTCATTGAAATCATTTTGTTTACTCGTGCCTGAAAATACAACCGGAACTCATTTCATTAATACTGCCAAATATGTTTGACGTGCGCCATCTCCATGATGGACATGGTGGCTGCCTGCCTATTTACTGACAATATTTGTCGAAGTTTTTTTTGTAATAATCCAAACTCGCCGCCAACCCCTGCTCCAGACCTACTTTCGGCTGCCAGCCCAGTTCAATGTGAAATTTATCGTAATTGCTGTAATAGTCACCGATGTCGATTGCCTTGCGCTCCGGAGGAAACGGAACAATGTCGAATTGGACAGGAGGACACAAGCCTGTCAGCATTTGTGCCAATTGCTTCAGATTTATTACCTCACTGCTGCCCAGGTTATAGACTTTTCCATCCGCGCAGGGGTCGAGGGCGGCCAGCAGCAATGCTTCTATGACATCATCCACATAATTGAAATCGCGCATTTGCAATCCATCGCCGAATACCATGATCGGCTTACCCTCAATTGCGCTTTTGATCCAGATGCCTAAAAAAGTCTGCTTCGCATCCTTAATGCGCATGCCGGGGCCGTATGTATTGGTCAATCGCAGCGCACAAGCTCTGATGCCATACACGTTGTTGTATAACAGGTGATACCACTCTCCCGCGAGCTTATTGATGCCGTTGACATCCACCGGCTTGATCGGATGCGCTTCGTCTACCGGCAAATATTCCGGCTTGCCGTATATCTGACGCGTGCTGGCAAAGACAACCTTAATTGTCGGATTGTGCTGCCGGCAAGCTTCCAGGATTGATAACTGTGCCGCCGCATTGATATTCAAATCAGTCTGCGGATCCGTCATCGAATCCAGGTGACTGGTCTGGCCCGCAAGGTTGAAAAGATAATCCTTGCCCTGCACCAGATATGCCATCGCAAACGGGTCGCGTACATCGGTAATGTTCAGCGTTACCCGCTCTCGAATATCTTTGATATTGAACAGATTTCCGCCGTAAAGGGGAATCAGGCTATCGACTAATGTCACGTGTGCGCCAAGTCCGACCAAACGGCGTGCCAAATTTGAACCGATAAAACCTACCCCGCCGGTAATCAGCACCTGACTGCCATTAAATGTTCGGAAATCGCTCACCCGCATTGACCTGCTCCCATTACTGAAATCTGGATAGTGAATTAAATTGAAATTAGACCATTGCGCCGTGACACAGCGTCTGATTATATTTTACGGAGAATCATTCCGCCAAAAGCAAAGTCCACGCCATTCGAAACTCCGCTTCCGTCGCAACTGCTTTCAAATTGGACCAGCACTTCATAGCGGTCTCTGAAAATTCCGAATAATGATCGTTCGCCAAATATCCTTAAAAGATAGGAAGCCTTATAAATTGAAGACGATACATGCTGAACCGTGATGCGGTCCGCTTTTTTTGAATCAGCGTCTGGTCAATAGTGATGTAAGGTATATCGCTATCGATCAACTCGTCCAGTATCGCATATGGTTCCGGGACATATTGCAATACACTGGAAAGCAATGCGACATTCGGCTTGATTTGTTGCGTATATTCTGCAATCGCATAGAAAAATCTTAATTGGCCAGCTTCAAATTCATCGAATCCGCTCCTGAAGCATTGGCACCGGCAGCCGCCCAGTCTGGATAATGGTCTGAAAATAAATCCCGCACCTTAACAAAGGCTTGAGCTGATTGACCGGCTCCGGCGGCAACCATTTTTTAGCAATAGTCTTTAGGTACATAAATCATCTTATCCGTTGAATTGCATTTGCCACTTTGCGCATGATCCTTATCGGTAAATAAGGCCGCGTCTTCTTGAAAAAACCAGCGATTTGTGTTCTTGCAAACGCATTTTCCTCAATTTCGATCGGATCGACCTTGACCGGACTATCGGCAATATCGCCGGTGAATGCATCGGTCGTCGAACAGTGCGTCCCGGTGCTGTCCATTCCGATATTGAGAGCGAGACTGCGTCCCGGATAGAGTGTGAACCTATTCTTCAGGTAAGCACTCGCATACCATCGTATCGCCCATGAATTATTTCTTGCCTTGATCTGATTTTTCAGCATCCTCGTATAAGGATAGGATCCGTCGAAATCGAACGCATATGTCAACTTGCGCTGCTTTAACTCTCTCAATAGAACGCTGCCGTCAGCCTCGAATAGATCCCATCCCCGCTTCCATGTGGCCCATCCCCAGCAATCGGCGCCTTTCAGGAAAAAGGTTGCAGGCAGCGGTGCCGTGATCGGATACTGGTATCCATGTACGCTGATGACTCGTTCATCATTTTCATACATCGCAAGTGCATCATTCATGTACTTCAAAAAATAGAGCGATACAACGATATCGTCTTCAAGAACAACAACGCGGCCATGCTCCCCGCTGACTTTGGAAACGCCATCGATTATCGATTGCGCCAGACCGTAGTTCTTCTCCCGTTCAATGATATGGACAGCGGAAAATCCGCTGATATCCCTTATATACCGCCTGACTTCGCTCACTGCCTTTTCATCCGCCGGATTTTTCGGCGCGTCGGAAAAGATATACAGCAGACTGGACGCAGCCTCCTCATTGGCCGACAGCGCAGCTAGCGTTTTTTGCAAATGCGGCAAGCGGTTATACACAAATAAAGCGATGGGAGCTTGAACTGTTTTTTCAGCTATTCTCATGTCGACCAGGGACTCCATCAATAGACCGATTCTTTAGCGACAAAAAAGAAGGTGTTGTAGGTCTTTGCAAAAATTCGATAATCAAAGCGCTGCAACAGATGCACCGTCGGGTTGCCGGCCAAATCCTCAAGCCCGGTATTCAACAGTTCAACTAAAATTATTTTAGGCCGATAGCGAGTCCAGTCGTTTGAAGCGATGACTTCGTGATCCAGTCCTTCAGTATCGACAGTCATGAAATCAATGTCCGTGCCTTCCGGCAGGTGTCGATCCAGTAATTGTGCCAGTGTCATCACAGGCAGTTGAATCTTGTCGATCACATGGTATGGAGGATGGTTTTTTCTTGCCGCTTCCTGCTCCGAAAAAGTATTCAACGCTGGTTCGTTAAATGAAAAATAAGTCATTGAACCCGCTTCTTTGCCGATTCCGCATTCTATCGTGGTGTCTTTTGGGCGCATACGGCGGAATAGATTGGCAGTGCCGGGCAAGGCATCCACGTTCAATCCGGTCCAGCCACGGCGATAAAAATAATAAGTGTTGGAGTAGCGTACCGGATGATGCGCTCCGATGTCCACAAAAAAACCCGGGCTGCTCTTTTCTCCCAGCATTCGAGCGAGTACCATATCTTCCCCTTCCTGGGAGTACGACAGCCGCCCGCCTATCGGCATGCGGTTACGCAGCCAGCGGCCGGCACGGCGCAGCCAACTTTGATGACTCATTGCGTGTCGTCCTTTGCAAGGATGCTGAGAGTACCGCCGTCGATACACCACACCTCGTCGGCCATACGCCAGATTCTTTCGTCATGCGTAATCATGACCAGGATCCGGTCGCGAAAACTATCGCGCAGCCGTTCCATGACTGCATCGCGTGTGTGTCCATCAAGTGCGCTGGTAGCTTCGTCCAGAATAAGTACGTCAGGCTGACGAACCAGTGCCCGAGCCAAGCCCACACGTTGCCGCTGTCCACCCGACAAGTTGGCGCCTTGATAGTCCAGATGCGTATCCAATCCGGCAGGGATTCCCTTCATGAAGTCTTGCAAACCGGCCAATTCAATAGCGAATTCAATTTCCTGGTCTGATACCGGCAAGCCAAAAGCGATATTTTCCCGCAAAGTTCCGCTAAAAACGCGCGTGTGCTGCTCAACCAGCACCACGTGCCGGCGCAACGTAGTTGCATCAAGATCCTTGTAAGGTACTCCGTCAATATGTAACTCGCCTTCTTGCGGGAGCAATAACCCGAGAAACACGTCTGCCAGAGTAGATTTCCCTGAACCGGAACGACCTATTACGCCATAGCTTCGTCCGGCGCGCGCCTCAATTGATATACCGGAAAGTAATTTATGTTTGGCGCTATAGCCGCAACCCAGATTACTGAAGGTGATATTTCGTACGCTGGTAACTGGTTGACCTCGGTGTTTCGGCACGCGCTCTTCGTCCCGCCCCAAAATTTCATCCAGCTCAAATGCGGCACGAATATCTACGATCATGTGGCCTCCCGATGCTACGGCAACACCGAGGAATGAAAGCACCCGGATAAGCATCGTGGTTATCGTAAAAAAATACACAACAGATACGTCGCCCATAAATACCGCGCCCGGGAACAGGATCACCAAGCTTGCGCCAAGCAATATCAGTCCCGGCAGGGTTCGAGAAGAATGGTTAAACAGATCCACCATGAATAGCACTTTGGCATAACGGCGGATCGAGCTGCTGTATCGCTCACGTACGTAACTTTCGCCGGCCATCGACCTAATGGAACGCAAGCCGTTAAGGGCCTCAATAAAAATTGTGCTCGCCTCTCTTGAGAGCCGCCCCGATTCTGCGCTTAACGAAAATACACGCCGCATGGAAAAACTCAGTGCGGCTGCGCATACGATTAAAAAGAGCATGGTAAATTTGAAGACCAGCGGCGAAAATAAATAGAGCACCCATAGGCCGATACATGCAGCGAGCAGCGCGGATACGGTCTGCGCCATAAAGAAAAACAGCTGCCCGACCCGGACAGATTCGTCGCCCGCTAAAGCAATGTAATGGCCGACCGAGCGCTTGTATATTTCAGACAGTGAAACATCAGAGACCACGCGGCAGAACGTTGTGGAAGAAAGGTAGGCATGCATCCGCTTCGCCACATAGGTATTCAGTAATATCTGAACAAGCCCAATAATCATGCGAATCCCAAGAAGCAGCAGGAAAAGCCATAACCAGGTGCGTGCGCCGTCCGGAAGTCCGACCTTGTTAACGATTGCATGCCAAAGCTCTGTTACCCGCATACTCGTCGCATTGCCATTACTACCGTTGCTAAGCGGGATCATGACACTCAGGGCCGCATACTCCATCGCCACGCCGATTACTGTAATTGCCAGCGATGCATAGGCTGACGGAAAATTTCGAAAAACAAATTTGACGAAGTTCGGAAAATAGCGAAAGAATTTCGTGAAGTTATATGAACTCATGCAATCGGATTCTCAAATAAATTACGTTTATTATTTTGGAAGGCAGCGTGGAAGCGGCATGACTTCAGATGCGCTCTCATTCTACGGCTGTAGATACAGTGGTCTGCTGCTACGATGGCAGCGTCTGCCATTACAAGGCCGAATTATGCAAGGTAACAGGCATATCGGCGTGCGGCCGATCCGTGTCATTCGGCGTCTCGATAAGGCTAGATATGTAATATTTAAATCCTGGAAGTGTCGCAATTCCACTCAGCAAAGTTGATGGTCCCATATTCTCAACTGACGGATTATGGCAACAATTGCGGAACCTTGAAACCGCATCCCTGAAAGCTTTGTCCTCTGCGCTCTGATTTAAATTATGCATGTAGTAAAAAATCAAACTCTGCCGACGCATTTCAGATTTCTCTACATTAGTATCAGCATATTTCAAAAGCGCATCGGCATAATCGGATTTACTTTTTGCCGTTTTACAAAACTGAAAGCTGACATGCGGATGATTTGCGCACGCGATAGATGGCACTCCAAGATATGCCATTTCGTGCGCTACCGTGCCGTAGACGGTGACAGCACAGGTTAACCCGGCGTTAGCAAGCTGTTTGTTAGTGATACCGGGAGAAATTATTGATACATCCGGATAGCGATGTTTCAAGTCTGTTAGCACTCCATCGCTCAAGCTTATCTGGTTGGGATGAGGCTTGATGAAAAAGGGAATATGCGCTTTTTTCAGAGTGTCGATTGTAAAACATATCCACTCCCAAAAATCCGGGAACACCATGTCTCTATATACATGGGGGCTATCAAAGAAATCGTGCAGAAAGATAACCAAAGCCCCGCGCACATCCGGCACAGCGTCACTCGATTCAACGTAAGCCGACTTTTTCATGTATGCGGTAGCACTGTCGATGCCGCCCGCCATACGTGTCGCAAGGCCATCCGCCGCCTCAGCCAGTTTTTTTTCCTGATTTTCAAACAATAAAAAATCCCTGGCATAGGTGTCAGGATTAGTCGTATGCATCCAATCGTTGACGGACAGCTCCTTCGAAAACTGTTGATAATTACCAAATGAATATACGCGCACGCCGCACTGTAAGGCCACCCTCACTGCAATACCATGCTGAATATACGTACTGTAAGACGTTAAATACAGGACCGGTCTAATCCTGACGAAGTAATTCTTAGCTCGACGAACGTCACGATACGTCTGCCATATAACAAGCAACAGGTAGACATCTTTGATATCTACCGTAGGCGCGGGCTTGAAACGCAAAAATGAATCGTTGATCAAGTCCCCAACCGGAACACTGTCAATGACAAGAGATGGGAGCATCTCTTTAGAAGAAAGTTTTCGCCAGCATGCAATAGACCTGCACAGGTCAATCACATCGTCGATCGGATGACTCAAATCCATACTGCGGTAGCCCACGCCGTCACAAAATGAGTTATACAGACCTACCCATTTACGACCTGCTGAGCGATTGATGAATAATCGGAAAACGAGGAAGCCAATAACGGAGCGTGACTCGCCCACGCGCAGACTTTTCAATACAAATTGCTCGGCGCGGATTGGTCGCTGTTCACGCAATGAAGAAATAATCTGTCCAAATAGCCCGAAATAATACAAATCTTCTACGCACTGCACAAGAACGACGTCTTTTGAACTTTGTGACAGACGTCTTTGACTGAAATATCGTGATAACGAGATTTCTCTGGAAGTACGAATAAACCGGCTGCATATTTTGGATGGCAGCACCATCAAATTTTTAATTGTTGGATTCATCTTCAGCAACTGATTTATGCTTTATTCCATACATTGAATTCGTTATTTTCAAGCCCCTGACTGCAGAATGATATTTCGATAAGCCATTCGGCTACGATGATCCAGAGGGCTGATCATTCTCTATTCCGGAATGCGGGGTTATTTAAAATTTTTCCTGCTCTATCCAGACTTCCTTTACAAGCAAAGGATACGTGTCGATACTTCCCTCCGATTCTATGTGAAATTGGACAGGCATTTCAGAATTTGCTATCGACATCTTATAGATTTCCCATTCCGGGATAATTTCTATCCGCATTTCTCCGCACGACAGCATCAGTCTTTGGCTTCGTGAAACGGATATCGCCTTCAAAGCAATGACCTGACCTTTATCTCCATCCAGCCATACAGAGAAGCGACTCCGTGCGAATATGCCTCCTTGCCGCGCTCCTTTTCGTCTCTCCTCCGCCATAAGACCGAATCCGGAATAAAAATAAGGAAGATGTTCCTGCCGTTCGCAATACAGATGTTCGGGGGGCAGGAATTCTAATCGTTGTTTTACGACCTTCGCCGGAGCACCGACTGCAACCGAGTAAGGGGGAAGCGACTTGGTGACCACCGAATTTGCCCCTACTACGCACCCCTTCCCGATTGAGATGCCGGGCATGATGACGGAATTTATTCCGATCCAACAGTCTTCGTGGATCATTATCGGTCTACTGTGCTCGGCCTTTAGTTGGGGATTCTTCGATACGAAGCTGTCTTGGTCCCGAATCAGCAATTCTGGCATCAAGTCATAGTAATGCCGCCCTGACGATATGTATGTGTTAAAAGAAAACACGCAATAAGCGCCTATGCTGACATCGCCGAGAATCACCGACCTGTCTTGAATTGATGTGTAATCGCCAATTGTTATTTCACGGCCGGGCCCAAGTTCCACGTAGCGACCGACGTAGCATTGCTCCCCTAAAGAAAGCTCCGCATCGAACGGCACGACGATATTGCAGCCGTGCCCTATAGATGTTCCCGAACGCCAATGCAACTTGCCATTTATATCGTGCTTAACCGAATACGCTACGCCAAGCCCAGGAAACCGCATGCGGTTCGCGATGCACCCGAATATCGAAATTTGATGTAAGAAGCTCTTAATCAATTTAATAAAGTTCGACATTAATTTTTTAACGGCTTTTCAAGTAATTGTAATGCCAGAGATAAGATGACCGGAACGTTAACTGCGCATAAAACTTTTGTAAGTTTTTGTATATCGATTAATTGCGTCCCGCAATTTCGGCGTCAGTACATCGGGTAATGCGGCTGGCTCATAATAACCGCCAAATAAACTGTTGCTGAACTGAAGCTGCAACATCAGGCGATCTCCGTTCTTTACATGTCGGCCTTTATGCAGGCCTCTTGAATCCTCAATTATCAGCGAGCCACGCTTTGCAATGAATTCGACCCAATGCTCAGAGGAGATTTCTTTTGCAACATCGTCATCATACAGGCGTACATATCCACGCTTACGCAAAGATTCCGGTATGCCACCGGTTCTCTGCGTTGCGGGAATAAAAACGTGCGGCCCATTTTCAAGCTCGACATCGGTGAGCATAATGAAAAACTTGAGCCACTTGATTCGGTCCATGTCGAAATGGAAGTATTGTGCGGCATCTTCGTCGGGTACTTTCCCGAAACTGGTATGCCACCACATTGCAATGACATCTGCAACGGGAGTCGCATGCAGATAGTCTTGCGCCACAGCCAAGAACGATTCGTCGGCGAGCAAATCCTGAACGTCTGGATGACTAATAATGTCTTGTCTGGAAAAATCGTATCGAACGGTTTCGGGAGCGCCCCTGGGATATGCCACACTTTTAGATGAAGTCAATGCTGGCCCATTAGTCATGCGACGCGGCCGGCAATGCTGCTCAAGCGCATACTTGAGGAGTCTGTCACACACATCCTGCGGAATGACATTTTCCATCAAGACGTAGCCGTCACGGCGCAATTGAGAAGTGATGTTTTGTATCTTGTCCGGATTGCATTTGCCCAGGACCCCGCTGACAGAGCCGAATTTATATTCGCTGCTGCCAAAACTGACAAGCCGGCTCATAACATCATTGGAAATTCCACCCGTTTGGCAAAAAAGTCTAACCATGCTTTGATATGCCACACTCGGTGTCTTGCCGGTCAAACGAAACCAGACAAGGCCATATGCAAGGATGATCAGATCCCTCAATATTCTAAAGCAGGATATTAGTTTCCCCATATTTCCCCTAGACCTGAATTACGCTGCGTATGCTCGCGGCGCTACTGATTATCAGAACTGCGCGGTCGACGGCAAGCTTGAAATGCGCCACTCGATTGTTCGGCTAATAAACCGGCACGCTAGTAACTAGCCAACCAAATCCCAAGTAAGCGCAGTACCGCGTATTATTTTTTTGCGTGCTTCTTTTCCCAAAACTCTATCCATATGCTTCGGGGCCAACCCATAGCCCGGGCGGATCGCGCGGATATTCTGTTTGGAAAAGAGCTCTCCTTTCGCAATGTCGCGGGTCACGTACAGCGACCTCCGGAACACCATGGATTTTTTTTCCGCCTCTGTCGCACCATAGCTTACCTGTCCCAATGCCTGCCAGGCGCGTTCCGTCTCCACTACCAGATTCGCCATTTCTTCCGGTTCCATCGAGAAGGTGGAATCAACGCCGCCTTCGGCACGACTGAGGGTGAAATGCTTTTCGATCACAGTCGCGCCGAGCGCCACGCTTGCCACTGAGACGCCAATGCCCATGGTGTGATCGGAAAGCCCGACTTCCGTACCGAACAGTTCCCGCAGGTGCGGGATAGTCAGGATGTTGGTGTTTTCAGGTGTTGCGGGATAGGTGCTTGTACATTTGAGCAAAATAATATTATTGCAGCCGGCTTCGCGGGCGGCCCGTACTGTTTCATCGAGTTCGGCCACGCTGGCCATGCCGGTGGAAATGATCATCGGCTTGCCGGTGGCTGCCACCTTGCGAATGAGCGGAATATCGGTATTCTCGAAAGAAGCGATCTTGTAGCACGGCACATTCAGCTCTTCGAGGAAGTCGACAGCCGTGTCGTCGAATGGGGTACTGAACGGAATCATGCCCAACTCACGGGCACGCTCGAAAATCGGCTTGTGCCACTCCCAGGGGGTATGCGCTTCCTGGTAAAGTTTATAGAGGGAATTCCCCTTCCAGAGCGATTTCGGGTCTGAGATGAAGAATTCACCTTCATCCAGGTCGAGCGTCATGGTGTCGGCGGTATAGGTCTGAATCTTCAGCGCATGAGCGCCTGCTTTTGCGGCTGCGTCGACAATCGCCAGCGCCCGCTCCAGCGACTGGTTATGGTTGCCGGACATTTCAGCGATGATGAAGGGTGCAGCATTGCGGCCGATAGGCCGGCCGGATATATACATAGTCATTAGCAAGCTCCTTCCGGAACGAAACATCGGCTCTTCAGTGAGGCTTTCCTCTGCTCCCAATTCTCTCTGAACTGGGCCAGGCGCACGATGTCTTCGTAGGCGCCGTTTTTGAGATGATGCTTGACAAAGCGGCCTTCGTGCACGAATCCGAATTTTTCATGCAGCTTGATCACACCGGTATTGAATGCAAAAACTTCACAGGACAGCTTTCGGATATCAAGATGTTCAAATGCATAAGTCAGCGCAAAATACTCCATTGCGGAGCCAGAGCCTTTCGGGACATCGGTCTCCCCTAGATAAAAGGCCCAGATACATCGTCCATGCTCATGATTGATTCCGGTAAAAGAGACAAAGCCTACCGGCCCGCACTTCCACTCGAATATCATGTAACGGGCGCTTTTGTCGACCAAGGCCTGAGGAAACCAGCCCTCATGTTCTTCGGGCGTGATCAAGCGATCGTTGTACATATTGATCCGTACCCGGTCTGCATTACGCCAGGCCAGAATCATTTCCTTATCGGACGGCGCGAGCGGGCGAAGCGAAAAATCGGAATGTCTCAGCATAGGTTTCTCAAACCAGCCAGTCAGCTGCGTGGTTGCCGTTTTCCGACATGATTTCAAAAGAACGGCGGGATAACTCAAGGCATGCATTCGCATCGTTCATCAGGCGATTGACCGCATCAGTCAACATCCGGTCAGTCATATTCTCGGCATCGCCGAGATTCACGATCACACCCATGTCAGCCAAATCCTGTGCCGCTTGCCGCTGGTTGTCCGCCATGACCAACACAAGCGACGGCAGGCCCAAATAGCAACGTTCCCAGGTAGCCGAACCGCAAGCTCCGATGGCAATATCCGCGACGGCGACAAGCTCAGCCATATTGGCGGCTTGAATGTGAAGCGAAATATTCTGATAAGGCGCGCATAATACTTCGATATCTTCCAAATGCGGATTGACGGCTCCGACCACGACATCTATCCGCACTTGCGGACTAATTGTTTTTCTTAGCAGATCTGTCACGCGTCCTGTCATGTTTTTCGGATCGGCGCCGCCCAAAAAGATCAGGATGCGATGGATTATGCCATCCCGCTGTCTGAGAGTCGCTCGTGCTTCGATGAACTCCCGCCGAAGCAAGACGTAACCCGAGCCCAGCAAAAGACGGCATGCAGGCGATACAAGTCCGACATAGCGTGTTGGCCCATTACGATAATGGTTTTGATCAAGCAGCACATCGCAGTCGTGCATACGATCCGCCAGGTCATCGATGACCATGATTTTGCTGCCCAGCGATTTTCGCAGCGCGCTTTCCCATCGAATATCAATTGCGTAGTGGTCGACGACGATCCAGTCCCAATCCTCTTCATCGGCCAGGCAAGCCAGCATATCCTGTGCGTCCTGTTCCCAGCCGGTGCCAAGCCAGTGTGCATGACGCGGCTCATTCCCACCAGATCCAACAATCGCATGCCGGGCAGGCGCCAGCATTGCTACGTCATGCCCATGAGCACGGATCAGCCTGGCGAAGCTGCGCGGCAGTTGCCGGCAAACGAAACGAATATCCGCGCCACGCGCGCGCAGCTCATCGGCCAATGTCAGACAACGCATGACATGACCTGTGCCGATTTCCTGCGAAGCATCAGTACGAATGGCGGTCTTCATGATTCCACGTGATGCTGCCCCGACCGACATTTCGCGACGATCGCATGCAATTGTGGCCATGGCGGGTTCCGATATCGCGTTTCATGCGTCAGCCTTGCCTGCCCGCCATGCCTGGTACATGAGCTCAGCGCGCCGCCAATCTTCAAGGGTATCGATGTCCTGAACCAGATAGCGCGGCAAGATCACCGGCAACGATGCCGGCGAAAAGGTCACCACGTCATTCAGGAAGGCCTCCGCCCGCCCCCAGTAAAATTGACCGGCATCGTGGTAGGCCTCTTTCAGATCCTGAGAGCGGGTGAAGATGTGTTCCGGATAAATCGGTTCGACCACCCCTTCAGCATTCATGCGCAAGGCGCGCTGTATAGGGAATGGAAAGCTGGTGACCGAGAATGCAAACGATTTGCTGCTTGTGCACAATTTCTCATACCCCTCGCGCAAGTAATACGCCTCGACAAAAGGCGCGGTCGCGTAAAGGCAGCATGCACAGGTCACCGATTCACCTTGATCCATGAACCAGTTGATAGCGTGCTTGACGACTGCATTGGTACCGGTGAAATCGTCTGCTAGTTGCTTGGGGCGGATAAAAGGCACTTCGGCACCGGCCTGGCGCGCGATGTCGGCGATTTCCTCGTCATCAGTCGAGACGATCACTTTGTCAAACAGGCCCGATTGAAGAGCGGCGTGAATCGAATACGCGATGATAGGCTTGCCGGCGAAAAGACGGATGTTCTTACGCGGAATGCGTTTGCTGCCGCCGCGCGCCGGTATCACACAGAGGTTCATGCTACCAGTCCCTTCAGTACGTCGATTACATGTGCCTGTTGCGATTGTGTCAGCGTCGGGTACATTGGCAGGCTGATCGTCTCCCGATAATAAGCTTCCGCCTGAGGGAAGTCACCCGCCTTGAAACCCAGTCTGTTGTAATAGGGATGCATATGCACCGGGATGTAATGGACATTCACCCCTATGCCAGCCGCTCGGAATCCGTCGAATACCGCACGCCGATTTATATTACTGATTTGAGCGGGAATGCAAATTGGGTATAAATGGTAAGCCGAGTAGGCATCAGGATGCTGCCATGGAATAGTAATCGGCAGGTCGCGCAGCATCGCATCGTAATGTTCGGCAATGGCGTGGCGGCGCAATACAAACTCATCGAGCCGCGCAGTCTGGCTGAGGCCGAGCGCGGCCTGCATATCGGTCATCCGGTAATTATAGCCAAGCTCGATTTGCTGGTAATACCAGGGGCCGTCACTCTCCTCCATCAGCGCAGGGTCACGAGTAATGCCGTGGCTGCGCAACAGCGAAATGCGGCCGGCCAACTCGCCATTGTTGGTCAGGGCAATGCCGCCTTCAGCGGTGGTAATGATCTTCACCGGATGAAAGCTGAAAATAGTGATGTCCGAATAGCGGCAATCGCCGACGCACTTATCGAGATAACGTCCACCCACCGCATGCGACGCATCTTCAATGATATGAAAACCGTATTGATCGGCAAGCGCCTTGATTTCCCTCATTTCGCACGACTGTCCAGCGAAATGAACCGGAACAACGATCCTGGGCAACCGCCCTTCCCGCTCGGCATCCGCCAGCTTGTTGCGCAGCGCGTCTACGCTCATGTTGTAAGTGCGCCGATCGATGTCGACGAAATCGACGGTCGCATTACAGTAAAGCGCACAGTTTGCCGAGGCAGCGAAGGTGTTGGGCGATGTCCAGAGTATGTCGCCTCGCCCCAGACCGAGCGCCATGCAGGCTATATGCAGCGCGGAGGTCGCACTATTGACTGCAACCGCATATTGCGCGCCGCAATATGCAGCGATTTTTCTTTCAAAATTCGGGACGGCAGGACCTTGTGTAAGCCAATCGGAGCGCAGCGTTTCGACTACCGCATCGATATCGTCCTGGCTGATGTCCTGTCGTCCGTAGGGAATCATTACACACCTGCAATGCGGTTAAATTCCATGATTTCCTCGAAATTCAGGAAATGATGGTTCTTTCCGGAGTTGTATTCGCAGCCCTGCTCGACGGGCACACCTGTTTCACCCAGCAGATTGGTGGTGAAGTCATTGGTGCGCCTGGTAAATGTAATGGATGGACGGATGACAAAGTGGTTCTTGAATTCAAGGGTAAGGTGAGAATCGTCTGCAGGACACATGATTTCATGCAGTTTCTCGCCCGGACGAATACCGATTATTTTATGCGGCAGATCGGGCGCCATCGCGCGCGCCAGATCGACCACCCTTACCGACGGAATCTTGGGAACGAATATCTCGCCGCCCACCATGCGCTCAAAGTTGGCAAGCACAAAATCCACGCCCTCCTGCAAGGTAATCCAGAAGCGGGTCATGCGCTCATCCGTTATCGGCAGATGGTCGCTACGATTGCCGATCAATTTTTTGAAGAACGGCACCACCGAGCCGCGCGAACCGACCACGTTGCCGTAGCGGACAACTGAGAACTGCGTCGGATGTCCGCCGGCCATGTTGTTGGCCGCGACGAACAGTTTGTCCGATGCGAGTTTGGTGGCGCCGTAAAGATTGATGGGATTGGCCGCCTTGTCCGTGGAAAGAGCGATCACCTTTTGCACGCCATTCGCCAGCGCGGCATGGATCACGTTCTCGGCGCCATGGATGTTGGTCTTGATGCATTCCATCGGATTGTATTCGGCTGCCGGAACCTGCTTGAGAGCCGCCGCATGAATCACGTAATCCACTCCCTGCATCGCCTGGACGAGCCTTTCCTTGTCGCGCACATCGCCGATGAAATAGCGCATGCAGGACTGATTGAAATCCTGCTGCATTTCAAACTGCTTGAGTTCATCGCGTGAATACACAATGATACGGCGCGGCTGAAATCTGGCCAGCAGCGTGCTGACATATTGCTTGCCGAAAGAACCGGTACCGCCTGTTATTAAAATACTTTTTTGATTGAACATGCTTTTTCACGCTGCCTTTTGTATTCGGAATTCAGAATCAGATTTAACCACATCAACCGGCTCATTGTACGGTGCCGACATTGCCGCCAGCATTCCCGCAGTCGACATTAGATAGAATCCAAGGCCGTCGGTGAAGCTATCCACCAAAAAGCGTGCCAAACATATAATAAATATCAGATAAATACCAAGCAATAGGACGCGATCGGAATTGTCTTTGATACGTGTACGTCCCAAGTTTAATATTTTGAGGGAAAACCACAGAAAACAGATCGTACCCGGCAGACCGAAGCATATGGCCAAATCGAGCAAGCCGCTATGAGAATCCTTCAATGCAATGTCATCCAGACCGGCAGATGGATTCTCGGCCAGGAATAAAGCGGAAAGCGGTTTCCGGTTGGCGCCCAAACCAAAAGGATGATTCAGTACGCCGCGCAATCCAAAAAGCAGCCAGGACGTCCTGAGATAAGCCGACGAATCGACCGAACATCTTAACTCTCTTCCGACACAGCTATTGTTTCGCCAATAACTTGAATGGACCCAGGCATCCTCGCCTGGATCGAGATTGGCATCGTGCGGTCCCTTGATTGCGGATATCACGCTAAGGTTGAATTGCGACCAACGATACTTTCCTGAAGAATAGCCGATTGCAATGGAAACGATTAAAACACCAGCCAGATAGGCGACCAGGAAGATTCGCGGATAGATTATTCGTGTTGCCTGCGCCGCAAATGCCTTGCGTAACCAGGGTATAAGGAAGGTCGCTGAAATTGCGACGCCAACAGCAAATTGCGCGGCCCTGGTATCTAGCAAGGCAAACGAAAATGCAGCCACAGGAAAAAGCAGGAGCAGTGACGCCTTCATTTTTTTAGAAGCGCATGCGCTACCCAGCAATGCGAACACAATCAGAGAAGTCAGCGCGATGGTCAAATATTTGCGTCCGGCTCTTGGAATATCCTTGATATAAAAAAGATAATCGGGAATGTCAAAGGCCCCGTTTCCATAAGCCTGCATTAAATCCACCACAAACAGTGAAATGTGGAATATGCCCGGCAACAATAATAAATAAATAAGCCTGTTGTCGCCCAACTCCCGGCGAAACCGCCCTATCAGCCAATAACAGCCGAAATAGCACAAGAGTCCGATTAAAAATTGTCTGACAAAGACAGCATATTCAGTTGAGTCGGCGCCTCGGAAAATCAACAAGGCGCCGATGACGGGCAGGAGCAACAGAGGATAAAAAAGATGCAATGCAACACGCCAGTCGGTCCTGCTTTGAGAAAAACCGGCCTCCATGGAAAACACGCAGGCTAAAAATAAAAAAGCAAGTCCCTGCCATTCCTTTGTTGGAGCAAGAAACAGCGTAATGGCGATTGCAGTCAAAAACAAGCTTGTCCATGCAAACATCAAGTGTTTTGGCAATCCGGAGGAAAATTTTATCTGTATTGAAAATTTGTTCATTAATTCCATTCGAATGTGCAACTGTGCAGTTCGTCCTGAACAGCCAAGGCCAGCCCCTAGCCGCGAAGGAGCGTACGGCGAACAGGTAGAATGCAATTTAAAAATCACCGTTCTCCCTGATGAGTGGCCGCGAAGCGGCGTATCGAAGAGTTGGTGGCATAACCAGCACCCTTCGATACGCCGCTTCGCGACTAGGAGCTGCTGGGCTGTTCAGCGCGAACGGATCTGGTCGGAACAGGTTTGTACGCACTACCGGCTGTTAACGCCTCGTGCAAGAAAATTCTCGTATGCCAAAGCCACGCCGTATTTCAAACTGACTTGGGGTGCCCAACCCAGTGCCCTGATTCTTGCAATGTCCATCACCTTGCGCATCGTCCCGTCAGGTTTGGATGTATCCTGCACGAACTTGCCGGCGTAGCCAACCACTTCCGCGACAGTCTCTGCAAGCTTGGCGATCGTTATCTCTTCACCGGTCCCGACATTGATGAGAGGACAAACCGCCGGATCAACCAAAGTGCCGTAGCGCTCATCATCGAGCGCAGCAAGAAACACGACGGCATTTGCCAAATCATCCGCATACAAGAATTCACGCTTCGGCGCGCCGCTGCCCCAGAGCACCACTTCGGCCGCATCCGATACTTTCGCTTCATGCATTTTGCGAATCAGTGCTGGCAGTACATGGGAATTCTGGAGATCGTAGTTATCGCCAGGACCGTACAGGTTAGTCGGCATGGCAGCCAGCCACCTGGTGCCGTATTGACGATTATATGACCAGCACATTTCGATGCCGGCAATCTTGGCCAGCGCATACGGCCGATTGGTCGGCTCGAGCAATCCCGTAAGCAAATACTCTTCTTTAATGGGCTGTATGGAATCGCGCGGATAGATGCACGAACTGCCCAGGAAGATGAGGCGTTCGACTTGAATACTGTATGCAGCGCGGCAGATGCTGGTTTCGATCAGTAGATTACTCATCAGGAAATCTACCGGATAAGTATTGTTGGCATGAATACCGCCCACCTTGGCGGCTGCCAGAAACACGACTTCCGGGCGTTCCTGTTCAAAGAAGCGCAGGGTTGCCGCGGCATCTTCCAAATCCAGTTCGTCGTGGGTACGAGTCACCAGGTTGGCATAGCCTTGCCGTTGCAGCTCACGCAGGATCGCACTTCCGGCCAGGCCGCGATGTCCTGCGACATATATCTTTGTATGCTTATCCATGCCTACTCGTGGCGGTCGTAGGCCGCATAGCCGTGGTTCTTGACCAGTTCGTCGCGCTCGGCGCTCTTGAGGTCTTCACGCACCATTTCAGCAACCAGTTCGTTAAACGTAATCCTGGGCGCCCAACCCAGCTTGGCCTTGGCCTTGGCCGGATCGCCGAGCAGGGTTTCCACTTCGGTCGGACGGAAGTAACGCGGATCGACCTGGACTATGCATCGACCTTGATCGTCATGGCCCTTTTCTTCAGCGCCGGCGCCTTGCCACGTAATGGAAATGCCCAGCTCATGTGCCGCAGTTTCGACGAATTGACGCACGCTGTATTGCTTGCCCGTTGCAATGACGAAGTCTTCCGCCTCGTTCTGCTGCAGCATCAGCCATTGCATTTCGACATAATCTCTGGCGTGCCCCCAGTCGCGCAGCGAATCCAGGTTGCCGAGATAGAGGCAGTCCTGCACGCCGAGCTTGATCCGTGCCAATGCGCGCGTGATTTTACGGGTGACGAAGGTTTCACCGCGAATCGGGGATTCATGGTTAAAAAGTATTCCGTTGCAAGCGTATATTCCATAAGCCTCGCGATAATTCACGGTGATCCAGTACGCATACAGCTTCGCTACTGCGTAGGGACTGCGCGGATAAAAAGGCGTTGTTTCCTTCTGCGGGATTTCCTGCACTTTCCCGTACAGTTCGGAAGTGGAAGCCTGATAGAAGCGGGTCTTCTTTTCCAGGCCAAGGATGCGGATTGCTTCGAGAATGCGCAACGTTCCCATGCCGTCCACATTCGCGGTGTATTCAGGCGTCTCGAAACTCACGGCCACATGGCTCATCGCCGCGAGATTATAAATTTCATCCGGCTGGGTCTGCTGGACGATCCTAATCAGGTTGGTGGAGTCGGTCAGATCGCCGTGATGCAAAATAAAGCGTCGTCCCCCGACATGCGGATCCTGATAGAGATGGTCGATGCGATCCGTGTTGAACGACGACGAGCGGCGCTTCAGCCCGTGAACCACATAGCCTTTATCAAGCAGGAATTCTGCAAGGTAGGCGCCATCCTGGCCGGTAATGCCGGTAATCAGGGCGACTTTTGAGGATTGATTCATGTTTTGATACTTTCGATGTTGCGGCTAGCGGCCGTAATTATCGTCATAACGCTCAATGTCGTCTTCGCCCAGATAGCTGCCGACTTGCACTTCGACGATATGCAACGCCTCAGTCCCGCGATTCTCAAGCCGATGCACGGCGCCGATCGGGATGTAGGTACTTTGGTTTTTTTCGACGATGAATACTTTGTCGTCCTGGGTGACGGTTGCGGTGCCAGACACAACCACCCAATGTTCGGAGCGTTGACGGTGACTTTGCAGGCTTAGCCTCGCACCAGGGGCAACCTCGATACGCTTGATCTTGAAACCGTCCCGGTCTTCTTCCAGCACGGTATAACTGCCCCACGGACGCTGCACGGTTGTGTGGCAAATAAGCTCGGCCGCGCCGCGCTCTTGCAGAATCTCTACTACCTCACGCACTTGCTGGCTATGGTCGCTGCGTGTCACCAGCACTGCGTCTGCCGTCTCTACAATGCACAGGTTATCAACGCCGATTGCGGCGACAAGCCGCTTCTCGGCACGAATCAGGTTATCTTTGCAATCAAGCGCAATCACATTGCCCTGTATTGCATTGCCGCTTTTATCTTTGCCGGCAATCTCATGCACGGCCTGCCAGCTACCCACATCATTCCAGCCGATATTGCAGGGAATCAGCGATACCCGCCCGGATTTCTCAAGCACCCCATGATCAATCGAAATGGATAGCATGTCGGCAAAATGATCTTGTACCGCCTGCTGAAAATTCTTCCCGGCATGGCAATCCGCCAAAATGGCTTGCATGACCCGGTCAACAGCCGGCAGGTATTGTCTGATTTCTGCAAGGATCACCGATGCGCGCCAGACAAACATGCCCGAGTTCCAGAAGTAGTTACCCTCCTCGATGAAACCGACAGCAGTTGCATGATCAGGCTTTTCGGTGAACCGTTCGACAGCGTATATTTCCGAACCGGTGTTTTGCTTCGCCTTGATGTAACCGAATCCGGTATCCGGCCGGGTAGGCTCGATACCGAATGTGACAAGATTGCCCGATTCTGCCGCCTTGACTGCAGTGCGCAAATGAGCATGGAATTGCGCGACATCCTTGATTATGTGGTCTGCGGGCAAGACCACCATGACAGGATCTTCGCCTTTTAAGGATAGCCATGCGGCAGCCATTGCAATGGCCGGCGCGGTATTGCGTCCCTGCGGTTCGAAAAGGGTTTGGTAAGGCAGCAAGGCATGATAAGACTCGCCTTTGGCGTGCGCCTCCTGAGTAACAATCACGACATGGTCGGCATCAATGGCAGGAGCAAGGCGATTGATCGTGGTCTGCAACAACGACGCGTCACCATCCAGCGACAAAAACTGTTTTGGCAAATGCTGACGCGACAACGGCCACAAGCGGCTGCCGCTTCCTCCTGCCAAAATGACTGCATAAATCGACTTTTTTTCCAAAATCATCAGGCCCTGTGCTTCAAATTACAAACTTCCAACTAAATTCTTCGATATAAAAATAGTGCGCTCAGTGACCTGATGAAGGATTTTGAATCCATTTCAACAGCAAGCTCTCTGGAGATGCTTTTGATTTCTCGCGATTGTCAGCGCAAACGGCCGAATACGAATTGGATAATGCGGCCACTTGTTATCATAAACAAATGCGAACCGAATACTTCCATGAAATCGGATGTCCAAGCCGGCGGCAAGGCGGTTTGTATTTTTTCCAACTGAAATGGCCCGATTAGATAACATGAATCCAGCCTCCCAGCCACAGTTCCAACATTCACTACCGCAACCCGGTCCGCTTCAAATCTTTATGCTTCACACTGATTTCCATGGCTCGTCCTGCGGCATGGCAATTAACTTGACACACTTTCCGAAGCTCCAGCTTTTTATAGGACCGTTTAATCTTATTTGTGCTGATGTTGCTTGTCAACATAAAGGCCTGATCCAATTCAGCGTAGCATGCAATCCTTGATCAAGGGTGGTAACAGGTTGCCACCCGAGTTCATTCTTTGCACGTTGAATATCAAGCACGCTCACTGCTACATCAACTTTGCGCCCGGCGCTGAAATGGATATTCACGTTCTTTTCACAGACACGTTCGATCGCATCGATGATCTCAAGCAAGCTGTAGCCGCGGCCGGATCCGATATTAAATATTCGTTCTTCCCCTTGATAGCGTTCAGCCAGAAGTAAGGCGGCAATGGCGTCACCGATGTACACATAATCGCGAACCACGGAACCGTCACCCCAAATTTCGAGCGGCTGCTCCTGCAGCGCGCGGGACAGGAATGCGCCGATCACACCTTGTGTACGATTGGACTCTTGACCTGGTCCGTAAGGATTGGCAAAGCGCAGAACCCGGTAATTGATTCCATGCATCAGACGATAAAGTGCAAGGTACTTTTCTATAGACAGCTTCACGATACCGTAAGAACACTGGGGCTCGTTCGGATGCGTTTCAGGAATTGGCGTCTGTTGAGGCGTACCATATACTGTTCCGCCGGAAGAAATGAAAATGAGAGAAATCTCTGGCAACGTCCGCAACTGCTCCAATAGGCCTACGGCGGCAACGAGGTTGCTCTGGATGTCAAATGCCGGGTCTTCATTCGAAGATAGCGGCTGAGTGGTCGATACCAGATGAAACACGGTACCGACATCATGGAGCGCCTGTCTGATATCGCCGGCATTCTGAAAATTACCTTCCACCCATTCCAGGCTTGGATGTTGAGGAATGGGTTTTGCAGGTTCACGATGAGGCAGTTCAAGCACGCGTACGCGGCGTCCCTGCAATAACAATGCATTCACCAGATGCGAGCCAATAAAGCCCCCACCACCAATGACCAGCGCCCGCGACGTGTGATTGATCTCCATGCTGCAATGTCACCCTTTATTCAGTTGAACGCGTACCGAAGCAAATATCAGTGGATTGACGGCTCTTATTTCAGGCAAAGTACAAGAGCGCTTTTCCAGTCGGGCAAATCGCAAAATGTGTTCATCAACAGGTCACAGGATAATTTTGAATTGGTCGGCCGTTCGGCCGGCAATGGATACTCCCGCGTACTGATTGGCGTAACAACCGGTTTTTTTTCAATCGTGCTGTGTTCCAGGATGGCATTGGTGAATCCACACCATGTTGTATCGCCTTGCGCAGTCAAATGATACAAGCCAGAGGATCGTTGCCACCAATCCTTTGCGTGGCGCGCGCCTTTTGCCTGTGCGAGGATATGTGCAGTGGTATCCGCGATAGTACGGCTCCAAGTCGGCGCGCCGTGTTGATCGTCGACTATGCGCAACTCGGCACGCTCTTGCGCCAATCGCAAGACGGTCAGCAGAAAATTTTTGCCGCGCATACCGTAGACCCAACTGGTACGCAAAATCAAGTGCGGGATGTCAGCCGCCTGGATCGCCTGCTCGCCTGACAGTTTAGTGCGGCCGTAAGTATTGACGGGACAAGTCGGATCATCTTCTCCGTAGGACTTTGCCTTTGTACCGTCAAAAACATAGTCGGTTGAATAATGAATCATCGCTGCGCCGAGTATCTTGATTTCTTCAGCCATCGCAGCCGGCGCCTCGGCATTGATGCGCATGGCAAGGTCCGGTTCGCTTTCTGCCTTGTCCACCGCAGTATATGCGGCTGCATTCACAAGCAGGTCCGGTTTGACGGACCGGATGACATTGCGTATCTGATCAAGATCGGCGAGATCCATCTGAGAACGGTCAACGGCGACGATTTGTCCCAAGCCTTGCAAACTGCGTTCAAGCTCATATCCAACCTGCCCGTTCTTGCCGGTAAGCAGGATTTTCATTCAAAAGTCTCCGCGTCGGCAAGCAATTTGCCGTTCCTGTCTTTGTCCGACAGTACCGGGAGCGCGTCGAGCGGCCATTCTATGCCAATTGCCGGATCGTTCCAAAGAATGCTTCGCTCATACTGCGGTGCCCAATAATCAGTGGTCTTGTAAAGGAACTCGGCAAAATCGCTCGTCACAACGAAACCATGGGCGAAGCCTTCCGGAATCCATAACTGTCGTCTGTTCTCGGCGGACAGCTTTACGCCGAACCATTGACCGAATGTCGCAGAGCCTTTGCGAATATCTACAGCTACGTCGAACACTTCGCCGGCAATGACGCGCACCAGTTTTCCCTGAGGCTGCTTGATCTGATAGTGCAAACCGCGCAGTACATTGCGCTCGGATCGGGAATGATTGTCTTGGACGAATCCGAGCCCGCGAATACCGGTCAGGTCTGCGAAGCGGCGCTCGTTAAAGCTTTCATAAAAAAAGCCGCGGTCATCGCCAAAAACGGCAGGCTCGATAATGAAAAGCCCGGCCAAGGGTGTGTTGTGCACTTTCATATTTAAAATATTTTATCGGTCAGAATCTGCTGCAAATAACGACCATATCCATTTTTCCTCAATGGCTGCGCGAGCTTCTCGAGTTGAGCGGCGTCGATGTAGCCTTTTCGAAATGCGATTTCTTCCGGGCAAGCGACCTTGAGGCCCTGCCTTTTTTCAATAGTAGCGATAAACTGCGCCGCATCGAGAAGCGACTCATGCGTGCCGGTATCAAGCCAAGCCATGCCACGGCCCATTACTTCCACATTCAATTGGTTACGCTCAAGGTAAATCCGGTTGACGTCAGTGATTTCAAGCTCACCTCGAGCCGACGGCCTGATGCCGGCAGCGATATCGCAAACCTGATTATCGTAAAAATAGAGGCCGGTGACTGCATAACTGGACTTCGGGTTTGCCGGCTTTTCCTCAATGCTGATCGCTTGGCGGCCGGCATCGAATTCGACCACACCATAACGCTCAGGATCCTGTACGTGATAAGCAAAAACAGTGGACCCGTCGCGGCGCGCCGAAGCGACACTCAACTGGGCATCGAACTCGTGTCCGTAATATATGTTGTCCCCCAGAATCAATGCGGACGGCTCATTGTCGACAAATCCCTTCCCGATGATAAACGCTTG
Organism: Herminiimonas sp.; assembly: GCA_028292665.1. Classification (GTDB taxonomy): domain Bacteria; phylum Pseudomonadota; class Gammaproteobacteria; order Burkholderiales; family Burkholderiaceae_D; genus JAQGLW01. The sequence continues at coordinate 39,512 of JAQGLW010000134.1, read as the reverse complement.
CGCCAGGCCATCGGGTGAAGGCTGTACTGCATAATTGAAATTGAGTCCCCATTGATTTCCGTCTCCAAGCAACTCCTGAAAGCGCGGCGTATCCTGCGGAGTGGAAATGAGCAGGATGTCGCGGATGCCGGCCAACATCAATGTCGTCAGCGGATAATAAATCATCGGCTTGTCGTACACCGGCAGCAGCTGCTTCGAAACGGACATAGTTACCGGATACAGGCGTGTGCCGGATCCTCCTGCAAGAATGATGCCTTTCCGTGTTGCCTGTTGCTTCCGAGACGCCATCATGCCGACACCCGTTCACGTCCGCTGTAGTTCTGATCCAGCCACTTCAGATAATCTCCTGATTGGATGTCGCGCACCCATTGCTGATTTTCCAGATACCACTGCACGGTTTTCCTGATGCCGCTGCCGAATGTTTCGGCAGGCTTCCAGCCGAGTTCACGCTCAATCTTGCGGGCGTCAATTGCATAGCGACGGTCGTGACCGGGCCGGTCCGTCACATAGGCAATTTGTGTGCGATAACTTTTGTTGTCTTCACGCGAAGCCAGCTCGTCCAGCATGTCGCACAGGATATGCACCACATCCAGATTGGCTTTTTCATTCCAGCCACCGATATTGTAAGTAGCTCCCGGTCGGCCGTCGTCCAGCACGCGACGGATTGCCGTACAGTGATCCCCGACATACAGCCAATCACGCACCTGTTGGCCGTCACCGTAAATCGGCAGAGATTTTCCGGCAAATGCATTGGTGATCATCAGCGGAATGAGCTTTTCCGGAAAATGATACGGACCGTAATTATTGGAGCAGTTGGTTGTCAGCGTCGGCAAACCGTAGGTATGGTGATAAGCGCGTACCAAGTGGTCAGCGCCGGCCTTGGATGCCGAATACGGACTGTTGGGTGCATACGGGGTGTTCTCGGAAAAAGGCGCGTCGTCGGCCCCGAGCGATCCATACACTTCGTCGGTAGACACGTGCAGGAAACGAAATGCGTCCCGCGACGCGGCCCCGAGGCCGGACCAGTAAGCGCGTGCAGCTTCAAGCAGACTGAAAGTGCCGTTGACGTTGGTGGTAATGAAAGACCCGGGCGAATGGATCGAACGATCAACGTGGCTTTCAGCGGCAAAATGAACAATTGCCCGAGGCTGATGAATCGTCAACAATGCCGTCACTTGTGCCGTATCGCAAATATCGCCCTTCACGAAATGATGCCGTTCGTCGTTCCGAATGCTTTTGAGGTTGCCGAGATTGCCCGCATAGGTCAATTTGTCAAGATTGACGACCGGCTCGCCCGTTTGCGCAAGCCAATCCAGTACGAAATTGGAGCCGATGAACCCGGCTCCGCCAGTGACGAGAATCATTTCAGTAACCTGACCGTAGTTATTAAGCGCATAACCCTGAATTTTAAACGCAAAGCTATCCAAATCGCATAATGTAGACACTTACTTACGGAAATTATCCAAAATTTTGGTAATTTCGCCATGCCGGGACGAGCAAAAACATGGCTATGTCAGGAACGCGGCGAATTTTTCCAATGGTATAAAGAATTACATTGGCACCGGGTCTGAATTACGCGCTTCCATGCAGAAAGAGGAATCGATTACCGACTGGCAGACTTACGTCGGCAGCGCTCCGCGCAAGGCTGACGGATCAGGAATCCGTGCAGACAACAGGACGCTACAGTCAAATCATCAGTATTTCATGCAACAGGTTGAGCGCCAAAAAGACACTGACGCGCCTCATCCAGCGAACTAACGAACAAGCTCGGACCGGGACCAAGGCAATGTTCCGCGACGGCACTGCCGAGCAGTACGGTGCGTCCGACGCCGGCGGCATGCGCCGCTTCGATATCCGACATTTTGTCTCCAACAAGAATCGAGTTTTCCAGATCCAGAGAAAGATCGGTTTTTGCCCGCAGGATCATTCCCGGATTGGGCTTGCGGTCGAAGGATTCCTTGCGGTATGGCCCAACGCCATGTTCGGGATGGAAAGGACAAAAATACACTGCGTCTACTGTGATGCCTCGCTCGGAAAAGCGATCAAGCATCCAATCGGACAATTGCCGGAATTGACTCTCCGTGTAATATCCACGTCCGATTCCCGCCTGGTTAGTCACGACGGCAATGGCCATGCCGCGAATCACGGCTTCGCGACAAAGCTCGAAAATTCCGTCGACGAATTCGAAATCGGAGATTTGGTAGACATAATTCTTCTCGATGTTTATGACACCATCTCTATCCAAAAGGAGTGCGGTGCGCAACGGTGACATGCCCTTCCGTGAATCAGAGAGAAAACAGTTCGGCCACACGCTGCCGGTTCGGCTCCCGGACTACGCCCTTTTCGGTGATGAGTGCTGAGACCAATTCAGCCGGTGTCACATCAAAGGCAGGATTGCGTACTTTTACGCCTTCGGGAGCCCATTGGCATTCACGGAACCCGGTCACTTCGCTGGCGGCTCGCTCTTCGATCGGGATAGCTGTACCATCGGGTATGTCGCGATCAATAGTAGACAAAGGGCAAGCCACATAGAAAGGAATTCCATGGCGCCTGGCCAATACAGCAACCATGTAGGTTCCAATCTTGTTAGCCACATCGCCGTTGGCGGCGACTCGATCAGTTCCTACGACTACCGCATCGACTTCGCCCAGACTCATCAGATGTCCAGCCATGTTATCGGTAATCAGCGTAACTGGAATATTTTCCTGAACCATCTCCCACGCAGTGAGCCGTGCGCCTTGCAAGAAAGGACGCGTCTCGTCGGCAATGACGGAAATTTTTTTGCCGGCCTCGACTGCCGAGCGGATTACCCCAAGAGCCGTACCGTGTCCCGCCGTTGCCAGAGCGCCCGCGTTGCAGTGCGTAAGGACCCGCGCTCCGTCCGGCAGCAAGGCCGCGCCATAAGCCCCCATAGCCCGATTGATCCTGATGTCCTCCGCCAGCACCTCATGCGCCTCTCCGAGCAATATGTCGGCCAGCTCGATCGGTGTGCGCTCATGATTGCTTTCCCAGACAGCGCGCATCCGCTTGAGTGCCCAGAACAGGTTGACGGCTGTAGGCCGGCTTGCCGCCAATGCCGCGAAGGCCTCTTCCATCGCGGCACCGAATTGATCCCGGCTTCGACCAGTAAGCGTCAGCGACTCCAGCGCAATGCCATAGGCCGCAGCGCAACCGATGGCGGGCGCGCCGCGCACAACCATCGAACGAATGCCTTCCGCTACCTCTACCGCCGAACTGTAGGATAAATACTCGAATCGAGCGGGCAGTACACGCTGGTCTATCATCTCCAGGCGGCCATTGCGCCATCTCATGGTTTCAACCGCTCGGTCCCCGATATCCGCCATCATCAATCCCCTTCGAATTCGCACAGAGCGAATACTTTTTGTCCGATTTCTTCCAGTCGCTTGCGCCCGCCCAGATCGGGAAGATCAATGACAAAGCAGCATTCAATAATCTTGCCTCCCATACTCTCGATAAGCTTGCACGCCGCTGCGGCCGTGCCGCCAGTGGCGATCAAGTCATCTACCAGAAGGACAGTATCTCCGCTGGAAATGGCATCCGCATGCATCTCGATGCGGTCCGTGCCATACTCCAGCGCGTAATCATGGCCTACCGTTTGCCACGGCAACTTGCCTGTCTTGCGAATCGGCACGAAACCCACACCCAGCTGAAAAGCAAGTGCAGAGCCGAACATGAAGCCGCGCGCTTCGATCGCGGCAACGATATCGATCTTGCGCCCCGTATAACGCTTGACGAACTGGTCGATGGTAATACGGAAACCCTCCGCATCTTTCAGCAGCGTCGTGATATCCCGAAACATTACCCCCTGCTTTGGGTAATGGGGTACGGTGCGAATACGTGACTTGATGGGCATAAAGCTTACTCCGAATGATTTAGAGGGGATTCAGCAGACGGCCGGCAACGGCGTCCAGACGCTGGACCATTTCCGGGTCGCGCGCTTCGGGGGCCGTGATCAACGCATGTTCGAGAGCGGTACGGCAAGCGCAGACGGCAGCCGTTCCATCTCCATGCAGACGGGGGGCGACTTTCTTCACCAGGCTGCGAGCCTTGTCGGCATTCGTCACAAGCACCTTGATGATCGCATCGACGGTCACATTATCGTGATTAGGATGCCAGCAGTCAAAATCGGTCACCATCGCTACCGACGCATAGCATAGCTCGGCCTCTCGTGCCAGCTTGGCCTCGGGCATGTTGGTCATGCCGATGACATCGCAATTCCAGGTTCGATAAAGTTCGGATTCGGCAAGGCTGGAAAATTGCGGTCCTTCCATTACCAGATAGGTGCCGCCTCGTGCCACTTCAATTTGCGCTTCCCGGGCCGCTGCTTCAATATGATCGCCGAGTCGACTGCAAACCGGATGTGCCATGGAAACATGCGCCACCAGACCGGTACCGAAGAAACTCTTCGTGCGAGCAAAGGTGCGATCGATAAACTGATCAACGATTACAAACATCCCGGGCCGCAAATGTTCCCGCAACGACCCTACCGCACTGACCGAAATTAGTTGAGTGACGCCGGCACGCTTGAGTGCATCGATATTGGCGCGGAAATTGATGTCGCTGGGTGCGATCCGGTGACCACGACCGTGACGAGGCAGAAAAACCATCTGCTGCCCGTTTAACTCGCCAAACAGCAGCTCATCGGAAGGCTCGCCGAAGGGCGACTCCACCCTTATCCAGCGCTTGTTCGTCAATCCGTCGATGTCGTAAACGCCGCTGCCTCCGATGATTCCAATCACGGGCGCCTGATCGCTGTTTGTCATGTGCAGCTACTCCTTCATACAAAATTTGTGTTGTTGAATTTTATCGAGCTATGAACGGTCGTGAAGACCTGCGCGCCTAAATCTCGGACAAGGCTCCGTACCGGAAAATACTGTACCGACGAACGGGTGATTCACCAAGCGGACCGATACGGAAAATGAATCAGATAACACGGTCATTTCCTCCGTCTACCGGCACCTGCGCAGCGGTAGTCTTCGCGAACAACGGACCACACATCTCGGCGGCCAGTTCGGCCACGTCACGGCTGGTGACCTCTGTTCGCAAGACATTGTTCTTCTTGTACTCCTCCACCGTCAGTCCATAATGCTTGGCTCGTGCGGCCAGCACATCCTCAGTCCAGATGCCAGTGTCGAACACGGCATTGGGATGCAGCGAGTTGATGCGTATACCGTCGCTGCCCCATTCCAGCGCAGCTACCCGCGCCAACTGGTTAAGGGCGGCCTTGGAAGCCGAATAGGCCGCTGCTCCCGGTCCGGGAGCGGGAACGTTCTTCGAGCCGATCACGACTACCCGTCCCCCTCGCGGCGCCAGCTTCAGCAAAGGATGCGTCTCGCGCATCAAGATCATGTTCGAATCGAGATTGACGCGCATGACGCGTTGCCATTCTTCGGTCTTGAGGCTGTCTATACGGCAACCACCAGGGAAAATGCCGGCGTTGAGTACCAGCATATCAAGCCCGCCGAAAGTCTCAGCGGTGCGTTCAAGCAGCTGACCGATGGTCCCTTCCGACGTCAAATCACACTGAATACCCAAATAATCCGGGCGAGCGTACAAGCTTTCGATATTCGGATTCAGATCTACCCCGACCACTGCCGCGCCCCTGGCAAGCAAAGCCTCCACGCACGCTTTTCCGATGCCGGATGCAGCTCCGGTTACAAGCGCCACCTCGCCCGTGAAAACGGGTGGCTTTCCACCCTTGCGCAGCTTTGCCTGCTCCAGATCCCAATACTCGACGTCGAAAATGTCTTTCGCAGTCAAGGCACGATATCCACCCAGAGCGGTAGCCCGCAGAATCACGTCAATGGTGTGATCAAACAGTTCCGCGACGATTGTGGCATCCTTCGCCGTCCGGCCGACGGTACACATACCAAGGTCGGAATCCAGAATAATGCGCGGCGCGGTATCCAATATGGTCTTGCGGTCTTTCGCCAACGGTTCAAGTTCGGCGAAGTAGCGCCGATAGGCTTCCGCATAGGCATCGGCATCCTGCCCCACCATCGGCAAACGCTTGGTGCGGATCACATGGTCCGGCGTCGCAGGCCCCTGCTGGGAAATACTTGCGATATCGTCCCGTTGAGCGAAGGCCAGATACTTCTCATCGGCATGCCTCTTCATGACTACCGGCGTTCCGGCAGCGCTTGACAATCGATTTCTCAGTTGCGCAAGCTCCGCTCTCGTACCGGCTTTCGCGGGCCGTGCTGCTGCCGCCGACATTTCCCATGCACCGCGCTCGCGCAAATAATCTTCAGCCATTCCGACTAAGACAATCATGCGCTCGTAGGATTCCTTTGCTGTCGAACCAAAAGAAAAGATGCCGTGATTCAGCAATACCATGCCGATGGTATCGGGTCCCGACTCTGCCGGAAAGCGCTCGGCGCAAAGTCGTGCGAGATCGAAACCCGGCATTACATACGGAATGACAACCACCCGGTCTCCGTAGATTTCACGCACCCGTGCTTCACCGTCCGCCGTATTGGTCACGGTCAGCACAGCGTCGGCATGCGTATGATCGACGAATTTGTAAGGAAGGATCGCGTGGAGAATCGCTTCTACCGAAGGCACCGGTGCTGTCGCAACTGTCATGTGCGTTACCAGTTCATTGACCATCTGCGGATCCGGCAAAGATGGCAATTGAGCCAACCGCCGAAGGTAATCGAGTCGAACCGGTGAAAACCCGGCCGCTTCGATTTTCTCGAGATCCCATCCGCTTCCTTTGACGTAAAGCAGCTCTTCGTCTTCGCCAAACGCATTTTTTTCAATTATTTTGACCGAGGTATTCCCGCCTCCGTGCAAAACCAGCGACTTGTCTCTGCCTAACAACCGCGATGTGAATACGCGAAGGGCAAGATCACCCGAAAACTGACGCGCTTCCGCATCGACCCACATACTTTTCATTACAAATCTCCCTGGGATTGTTTCCAACCCGGTCCTGGCCTTGAAGAGTGCTTCTCGCCGGTGTACCTGTTCAGCTGAGGCGAGAGCTTACATATTTGACTGAATTCGGGTGTCATTATAGTTCGATCACAACGTCCCTATGTCGTTTTTGGAAAGAACAAAAGCCCGCGGAGAAAAGTCCAAATCCCGGGAAGCGTCTACATGATCGAAAACCAGGTCGCGGTTCATTCTTTCGGCCATCGCCGCAGTCCAATGCCGATAGCGCGGCAGCAGACGCATAAAAGCCAGCACCGCACGAAAAGCACTCAACGGTACCGTCAGCAGTCGGGGAGAACGACCGAGCGCAGCAAACACTCGGCAAACCATCTCGCGATAACCAAGAGTCTCGCCCCCCGAAAGGTTGTACGCACGGTTGCCCGCCCTGGGTGCCTTCAGCGCCGCAAAGCATGCAGAGGCCACATCCTCTGCATGCACCGGCTGGCGCAATCCGCCGGCCAACCCCAGCAAGGGAAAGAAGCCAAATCGGCGGATAAATCGCACAATCTCGGAAATATTTTTATCCTGTCCGTTTCCATAAATCAGGGTGGGACGCAGAATAATCCAGTCTATGCCACGGGCGGCAGCCCATTCTCGCAAACGCGCCTCGCTTTCGACTAGTCGTCGTGCGACTTCCTGTTCGGCCTGATCGGAAGAATTGCTTTTTGTAAAACAGCTGGTGGAAGACAGGGTGACGATCCGGCGTACTCCATGTGCTTCCAGCAAGGGGAAATGCTCAGGCAATACCCAGATCGGCGCAACGCAAATCCAGGCCGCTATCCTCTTGACTGCAACAGGAAGTGCGGGCACGGTAGCGCCAGACAATTGTTGCCAATGGACTCCCGCGTTCTCCCGCGCGACAACGTGGCGGGAAAACGCAAGTACTTGTCTGCCATCCCGGATGATCAATGGCAGCAGGCACGTTCCAACCAGGCTTCTCGCTCCTATCAGCCCGACAAGATCTTCATCCACGTCCGAATCCCAAAAACCGTCTGACATGAAGAACGCCGTAGTATGCCGCCACAACGCCGAATCGTCCCCATACGCCTAGGGCGACCAGCCACATCAATATTCCGGGATATTGATGGTAAAAAAACTTGCGGTAAAACCGCATCATTCCCTTGTGTTTATGCCATTCCACAAATATGGGACGAGACCGGCTACAAGTACCCTGATAATGCACAACCGGCGCGTCAGGCACGAAAAGAATCTTCCACCCTTTCTGTCTGAAGCGCATGCACCAGTCCAGATCCTCACAGTGCAAAAAATATCCCTGATCCCAAGAGCCGACGTCTTCAATGGCTTCGCGGCGCACCAGCATCAGCGCACCGGAAATCGCCTCCACTTCCAGCGGGCCATTCGGCAAAGGCTGCAAGTGCAGATAGAAATCGAAAAAAAGCCGGGGCCAACGGTTGGCAAAGCGATGCAGACTGACGGCGCGAACGAAGGAGCGCCAAGGCGTGGGCACTGCACGGCGCCCCCCTCCTTGCTCAGTGCCATCCGGGTTGGTCAGCAGTCCGCCCACCATGCCCGCTCTTGGATCCGACTGGAGAGCCTTCAGCATACGGTCCAATGCGCCTTCGGTGAGGATGCAATCCGGATTTAAAAACAATATGCAAGATTCGGTCGCCGCTTGAACTCCTGTGTGGCAGCCCGCGGCAAAACCCAGATTACGGCCCGAGCGTATGACGCGCAAGCGACTCTCCGACGGGAAGTTGGCCTCCAGCTGCGACAGGCTCGAATCGGAAGATGCGTTGTCGACAACAATGACTTGCCTGGCCTGTTCCAATCCGGTTCGGACGCAATCTGTAAGCAACGAACCTGCATTATGATTGACGATGACGATCGAAACCGGTCCAAGGCATGGGATCTGCGATGAATTCATTTAGTCCCCGCAACAGGCTGCAGGCGTCTGGAAATGCCCGGTAAAACCAGTTTTTTATCCAGAACCCGCCAGATATCCAACCAGGGTACGCGGCGGCGTGCCTGAATGTGACGCCGCTTTTTCCACATTGCGGGAATGCCTCTGATCGCATCGCGCTTTGCGAGCAAAATCAGTTTGCCTTTTCCCTGAATCGAAAAGTAAATGATGGCCGCAAAATTCAAAAGCAGATGAGCGGGCAGCAATGCCCAAAACAAGACACCGGGCATGTTCTTGACGAAAGACCACACCAGGTTTCGATGTCCATGATAAACGGAGAAATCACTCCGGGTTCCGGTTGTTGCCGACCCGATATGGAACGCCACGGAATCATGCACATACAGGCAACGATGCCCGGCCAGCCTGAAGCGAAAACCTAAGTCCACATCTTCAAAGTAGCAAAAGAAGCTCTCATCGAATCCATCAAGCTCGTTAAAAACATCCAGTCGGTACAGCGCCGCAGCAGCACAAGGAGCAAAAATTTCACCTTTAGTCTTCGTGCCTTGGTCGACTTGTGCGTTGTGATCACGCCGCCATGCCATCCCGCTAATATGGTAAATGTCACCGGTCCCATCCAGAATACCAGGATGATCCGCCCTCATCAGGCGACTCCCGAAAAAGGCATACCCCGGATTTTTTCCTGCCTCTGCCATCAGCTTTTCCAGCCAGTCTTCCGCCGGAAACGCATCCGGATTCAAACACGCGATCCAGTCGCATCCCGCGGCAGCGGCGACTCCGATATTGTTTCCGGCAGCGAAGCCTGTATTTTGCGCCAACCGTATTATTTCAACGCCGGGAAAGCGGATCTCGATGTCATCCACCGAACCATCAGTGCTGCAATTGTCCACCACAATGGTACGAAAAGATCTGAATGTCTGCTGTTGCACTGAGCTCAGGCATCTTTCGATGAACGCACCCGCGTTGTAGTTGACAATGATGACAGCAACTTTTTCCGGTGTGATCGGCAAGTCTTTATATTCATCTGCATCCATTACACTACTTTCCCGCTTTCCGTCGTTTCCAACGACGCCGCAGAGTGAATAGCAAGAACGCAAGAGGCACAATAATTATCCAGATAGCCAACGTCGCCAACAAATACCGTTGCTCATACAAGGATTCTGCATCGCCCGGCTCCCGCACACTGACTCCGCCGGCGTCATTGACGGATGTATTGTATGCCTGCATCATGATCTGCGAGAAAATACCCTGCATCCCGCTGCCCGGCGCGCGCTTGTTCGCCAAGCCGTCAAAATAATTCACCATCTTTTTTTGCGACCCTTCATTGGTAAGTACTTGTACCGCCCGATGGATGCGATCAATCAAGGCCTGCGGGAATATTTTCGCCATTGGAATCTGTATCCGCAACGTAAGCCGACCTTGCCGAACAGCCGACGTATCTATCACCAGAGGAATCTGGAATTTGATCCGTGTAACCCCCACGTCAAAGTCGGCAACCGCCTTATAAAAATAGACCGCGCCTTTTTTTTCGGAAAAACCCAGAGCAGCGTTCTGGGTTCGTATATTCCGCTCATCTACCAGGATGATTTTTCCGGTACTGTTGGATTTGATCCCATTATTGTCCAAGGCGGCCGCAAGATATGCGGGATATTCCAACAAGCCCAGATGACGATCTATTCCCGGAACTGCCGCGATTTCAAAAGCAAGCCAACCGTCCTCCGCTTGCTGAGCGCTGGCGTCCGCGAACAGGCCGAACATCAAAACAGCGGTGACGATCAAAACTCGAAAAGTTGTGCTGACGTGGTGCGGCATAAACGTATCCATCCAGAGAGAAAGTGCTTTAACGGTATTTTAAAAAAGTATGTCGTTCGGCAAAAATTATTCTTGCCGTATCTGCGATGATCAAAGGCGATAAAAGCAACCCGATAATATATGTAGAGAAAAATAATCGGACATCCAGTCCTCCCATATACACACTTACATAAGACAAGGCCATCATCCGCATGATTGTGAATCCGGCAAACATCAGTGCAACCAGGGCAAACGGGCCAGGTGGAACGGTGCGCCACAGTACCAGGCGCAAGACAAGCGCAACCAGAGCGATCAACTCCAGTGCCGAACCGTACTTCCGATAGAAATCAAGGATGCGTTCCTGCCATTTCCTGGCCGGGCTTGCATACTGAATGGCAGAATCGGCAGCCGACTTTTTATCCTCCCAAATGCGTCCCTCGGCTTTTCCATGCCTTTGGTAATGTGTCACGGCCCCGAGCGGGTTTCCGCCGGCTTGCGGTCCAAAATCCTTGTTGGCTGCAATATCGGGATATCTTTCCCAATATTTCAGGCTAAGGTACAAGTCTTTCGGATATGCCTTCCACGCTTCATCCTGATTCGCCGACTGCAGCAGTGAATCGAAATGATGAGACATTGTGACCGCTTGGTACATGTGGCCATATTCCAGGCTCACTGGGTACGTTGCCGGAACAGGTCCGGCCAAGTCAATGCCGGGAGCCCCCATCATCTTCAAGATTTCCTTTGCCTCATTCAAATAAGCCCGTGTCCAGCGCAACTCCATCGGAGGCAGCAAACCATGGCCCTTGTCCCTGCACGTCAAAATCTTTTCGGCACAAGCTTTTTCAATTTCAAGCCTCGCTTTCCGAAAATAAGCCTGCGCAGCTGGAAGAGTGGGCGTCAACCCGCTTTGAAAAGCGGCATCCTTGATCCAGAAAAGCTCCCATCCGTTGGTCCATTCGCTGCAGACTTGAAACCGTTGACACGAATAGGAGTGGGGCGATGGCGTCGGCAATCCTTCAATTACAGGCGCCAAACTGGGAGCAGCCGTGCGGAGCCGGCCCAGCGCTTCCTGCGTGATCATCACATGGCGATTGTCTTTTTGTGACTGCACGCTGCGAATTGCGGCAATCAGTTTGGGGAACTCACCCTCTCCAAAGTCATACATAATCCGCGCGCCGTAATGCTTTTCAACGAATGAAAGCGTCATTCGATTACCGCTAAACGCAAATATCAGAGGCAAGCCGATGGCCAGTACGACCAAAGCACGTGCCCGTCGCGATGTTAAATCCCACGACACGAACATCTGCCCAATAAAAACTGCGGCAAACATGCCGAACAGGCCGTACAACAGTTGATCCTCTTCACGAACCAGTAACGCAAATGCGAACGCACCGGAAAACGCGATAATATGGAAGATCGGTAAGCGCCGCTCCCGAATATCGGCAAGGATATATATCATGGCCGCGAATACGATGACCAGCAGACAAATCGCCAAGGGTTCGCGCATTACCCTGAACCATTGATGATCCATCGTTACCGGATTGAACAGATAAAGCGCAAAGACGGCGAGCAGCAGCAAACGATTGAAATTGCAGCGTCGCAGGGCAGCAACGAAATACAGACCGGCAAGCACGTACAGAATATTAATAGATAGGAGATACGGAATGCCCAACAGTCTGGTGCCGGCCAGCCATAGCGAGAAGCCTGGCAGCTTGACTAGGAGCCGGGCATCGTAAGGTCCGAAATTCCCATCCAATAACAAATGAAACGCGCGAGAAACGTAAAGACCGTCATCATGGGGGGAGTACACCATTTGAACCGCTTCGCCCGACATCAGGATGAATTTAAAAAGAACCAGGGCAGCGATGGCTAACCAAAAAATGGCCGGTCTTAACCGGCCATTGTCGAAATTCATCATCATAAGACTAACATCACAGTAAAGAGTCCTTCCAAGAAAACTGTCGTTCTCAAAGGTTGTATTGAAAGAAACTTCAGTTTACAACATGTTCATTCCGAATACTAATTCATTGCTTGGCAGCGCTTCCAAACAGTTCCGTTTGACCATTTTATTTCATCGCTAGAAAACGACGGCTAAACTAAAAAGCATGGCGCCATGCCATTCGCCGTTGCAAATACCTGGTATGCCCCGCCCGTCGTCAGGGCTTCCTCGGTTTTTAAGTTTGAGCGAATCAATATCTCGAGAGGTTTAATCGCGCTATATAGCACTGAAGGCTGGTAATGGTGCGCTGCATTTTAGCGCGCGCCCAAAAAGCCGTTAGGATACAGAGCCGCTGCATTGCAATTCGGCAGTAACTAAACAAAATCAGAAAACGACACTCAAATGATAAATGATAAATATCTTAAGAAGATATCGTTTGCGTGCCCTTCATGTTGCAGAGTTGAATCGGACTGTTGCTTATCTTGTTGAAAAACTCGACAACTTAAGAGCGGACCATACCAATTTGAACAACAGAGTAGAAGCGAGCACAGTCTATGGAGTGGCCGCCGGTATTCATCCCGAAGACTTTATTTATCACTTCGTAATGAATCATGCTCAGTTTCTCGATAATCCCAAAGCTGCTATTGATTACTATTTTTCGACTGGCGATGAGTCCGCAAAATGTTTAATCAATCTTAAACAGGATCTCGGTATAAATGGGGCGGCGTCGCTTCTTGAATTTGCTTCAGGTTATGGGTGCGTCACCAGGCATCTAACACGGCATTCTGAAGAGTTTCAAACAACTGCATGCGACATACATCAGCCAGCACTCGATTTTATCAAGCAATCCATTAAAGTACCCTGCATTCAATCCAGCAATATCCCGGAAAATTTCCAGTCGCCTAAGCAATATCAAGTCGTATTTGCCTTGTCCTTCTTTTCACATTTGCCGCTAAGGACCTGGGGAAGATGGTTGTCTGCTTTATTCCGCTCTGTTGAGCCTGGCGGGTATTTGATATTTACTACCCACGGTTTTGTAAGCCAAAAAATGATGATAAGCCATGCTCAAATTGCCGAAAATGGCTTTTGGTTTGATGCCAATAGTGAGCAGCATGATCTGGATTCAGCAGAATATGGTACCGCGATCACTACACCAAGTTTTGTTCGAGAAGAAATTGGCAAACTCGCTTCTGCTTCGATCTTTATATTTAAAGAGGGGTACTGGTGGAAGCATCAAGATCTTTGGGTAGTGAAAAAGGAGAACTAATCAGCCATCCCATTCGTCCGTACGAACGCCTGATACGGCTATTGATGGCTAACGCCTAGCGGCTTTCGCTTACATTTATCAGGACAATTTCTAAACCAAAATGCCCCATTATGCCAATCCAATACCGAACTATCACGGGACAGCGTTGCCACTGCGGCCCAAGAGCGCGGCACTAACGACGTGTCCTTCTTTATTAATTCATTGCAGTGGCCATTTTCATTCATTGCATTCAACGTACCGCTTGAATCTCTGAAGATGAAAGCCGTTCGTCCATCAATGCTGTACCAGGTACCTAAAAATGCGTCATAAGGCTCTTCGCGTTGCGGCGCGTTCGGAGTATTGTATAGACCCTCCTCGGCATAGAAATCCTCGAAACTAACTGAAGCTATCTTCTCGCCTTGAACGAAAGCCTTACATTCAGGGTTGTAATTTCTGCTTAGTATACTTAAGTACGTCAATTCGGCCGGTAATGAAATGACGCTGGCGCCGTTTTTCGCTTTGCGATCCAAAGTCCAAAACCGCTCTGTATCGTCGAAGAGTCGAAGTTGTCTCTTTCCTGCGTAAAGCTCAAATCTGTCTAACTCGCCGGCAAATATTTTATATAAATTCCCAGGGTCGTATGGATAATAATGAAATGCCTTGTATGCATGGTTTGTTCTTATAAAAGTAAAAAGCGACATCGAGACGGTAATAGCGACGACCCCGATAGATAAACCCTTTTTGTCAATCGAAGAAAGAGCCCAGGTCAAATACAAGGTCCATGGTAAGACAATAAATACTCCGTACCAGTAAACGCCCCAAACGCCACTATTCGCCAACAGCACAAGAGCAGTATGTGCCGCAATGGATGCGAGAACCAGTAGGCCGAACAAAGATGCGACGCCTTTATATTTTCTGAAAAAAGAAATGAAAATAAATGCGTGCACACAGACTATCAGGATAGTTATTGCGAACGACTTCGACCCAACTGTATTTTGACTCAACGTAAAGCCGGTCAAATCCCCGAACACCTGAACGATATTGAACCAGACATTCTCCACAATGGAAAAAAAGGCGTCGTAATCTTGAACAGAGTTAGAGATTAAATGAAAAAATTTAGTCTGCAGTTCGTACGTTTCCCTTACCGGAAATCCGGCAGAACTGGCTAGAATTGGCATTAACTTCGCAATAGTCAGGAAGTACAACGCAATTACCAAACCGTAAATCGCAGACTGATAAACGAAAAACCGGAGAAAATCCAAAGGCCGACTATTGCGTTGCGCGTGCCAAAGCAGAAAACAGGCGAAAATTATCCCGAACAACGCAGTTTCATCAAAAAACAATGAAATGAAAACAGTTGCCGGGACCAAAACCGAAAAGATTTGTGCTTTCGGATGATTCCCATCTTGGGTCGTATATTTTCTATAGTACGAAATCAAGAAAAAAATCAATACCAGAAAGAATGTGGCAATGGGTTTTGACACTCTAAAAGACATGGCGACAAGCGACAGAAATCCGGGAGTCGCCAGGTAAATTGCGGTGCCCAGCCAGCAATACGGTTTGGGTATTTCGTAATTCCTCAAGCCCTTGAACAGCAGGACGGGACTAAAGATCAGGCTGAGAAGCCAAGTGATTGAAAGTGAAGGATGGGGGAAAATTTGATTTGCGAACCAGATTTTGAATTGCGAGTCAATGATTTCAAAAAAGCTTGCGAGAGGTCTGGATAGCCTTGGTTCCTGCTCGAAGACCGGCCAGTTGAGTGCATTGACTGCATAGTCTTTCAACGTCGAGATTTCGTGGGTTGCTACAAAATTTCTCCAATAATTGGCCTCCGGCTGAGTCCAAGCAACATCATAATGAACAGAGATGCCAACAACCAAAAGATATGTGGTCGCAAATAAAATTATGCTTGCCGCATGAAAGACCGATCTACTCTTGAATGCGGCCCGACTCCAAATCATTTTTGTCATAAGTGTCTTTAGGTGGAGTATTTCAGCTCAGGCGAGAATATAACTAGGTCGGACGGTGGGACCGGGCAAGAAACGGCCTCTCTATTAATATAAAAGAGAGGGCTGCTATTTCGACATTGTCGACAATACCGGAATATAAATCCGCTAGCGACGCATGCTTTCCATGATCTTACTTGCCTATCGCTCCCACACCGCCCCATTCGACCAATTAATCGAGGACAGATTATCTGAAACCGTTCCCTTAATGTTGTTCCAATCCTTGACTGTGATCGTCTTTCCCGTTATCGATGCTAAAACCGCTGAACCGTGTTCGTTTACCAGTGAAACGAAACGATTGGAGATCGATCCGCGAACTTCACACACCTTTCCGTTGCATTTCCAAGAAGTCGACGAAACGAACTCTCGGTCCATTTCCGGCAGCATTGGCTTCAGATGCCGCTCAACTCTTTCCTCGATCACAATATCCGGATGTTCCTGTTGAATAATCGAGTTTAAAACCGCATGGTTTGGATAGTCCCAGACATACACGATGCGGCGGAAGTGCTCGGATATGAAATTAACCAAACCAGTCCCGAAAGAATCTTGAAAGAAGACCGCACGAACCGATGCCGTTTTGCATTCTCTGGCATAGGGAGCGTGATCCGGCGTGTATTTTGGCCACGCATACATGTTGTCCAGCCTGAACGCCACTTCGCGTGCGCATCTCTCCGTTTTCGGCATCAGATGGATATTTTTTTCTTTGAACACATTCTGCAGCCCCATCATGCCGGCGATATCGTGCCCGTCTGTAGTTTCCTCAACCTGCGTGAATTCGTTTGGATTGCGCGGGGTGAACGGGCGACCCTCCTTGGAAAGGCGATTCATGATTTCTCTATACGCAATGTATGCGCCCTGCTCGTTCCAATGCGTATCGGTTTTATGAAAGACGCGAGCAGCGCCCTTACCCTCTCTTAACGAAGGGCGCAAATCCAGTATTTCTATATCAGAGTATTTTTTCAAATAGCTGATCAGTTGATCGAGCCGGCTCCCCCCACCAATACGGCCAATATTGTCCGGCATGAATTCCGGATAAACGGAGGGCTTGTCCGGCGCGACCAGAAAGAGATACTGTATTCCCTGGCTGGCTAACCATCTTTTCTTCCCCTCCAGAACGACGCGCCAACGCTCCAATTCTTCTTCTTTGAAAGGATGGGTACCCTGGTAGTCAGCCAGGATGTTTCCGTCTGCCAGGAATAGCCATCCCTGCTTGCCGATAATGGCATTACGCACAGGCGACTGGCCCAGAAGCACGCCTTTCGCGAGGTTGTGCCAGCGGATCAGAACGTCGCGGAGGCCGAAATTATCATCGTAGTACCTGGAAAATTTTTCCGGAAATGCTTTGATCGCGGAAATGCTGCCGTCCAATTTCGGCATTGCGGCCAGCCGGCGTTTCTCGGCCATGTCGAAGCCATTCGACGATGATGCTTTATAGCCGCTCGCAAGAAGCGGAAGCCAAAGCGCAAAAACAAACAACGCAATAATCGCTCTCGTTTCTGCGGCGACGGGTTTTCCCGAAGTTGCCATTTTTTTCTAAAACCTGAAATAAATGAATGGATTGTAGGTTCCGGCCGCCAGATAACTCGCCGAGGCCAGGAACACCAGAGACAAGCTGAGTATCGTCGCTGCAGACAAGGTGCTCGACAGCAGCGGCGATTCTCTATATGCCGGACTCATCCTCAGCTCCTGGAGCTTGCGAGATACGTACGGGACAACAGGCATTGCCCCGACCGCACCGACGCACAGCGTCATCACTATCTCGCTATTCATGTACATGGCGACGTTATGCTCAAGGCCCTTGCCGGCGCCGAATCCGGCCATGGCGGCAATATAGTTTAGTGCGCTTGCCGGCGTTTCCGTCCTGAAAAACACCCATGCCAGCATCACTACAGCCAACATGTAAACCCGGCCCGCTATTGTCCCCATGCGCTCAAGCCATTTGGCCAGGCCGACACGTTCCAGAACCAGAAAGGCTCCATGGATCAGCCCCCAGACGACGAAATTCCAGCTCGCACCGTGCCAAAGTCCGCAAAGGAAGAAGACAGTGACGAGGTTGAAGTAAGTACGCCATGGCTTGCCTCGATTGCCGCCGAGCGGAATGTAAAGATAGTCGCGGAACCAGTTGGAAAGGGAAATGTGCCAGCGCCGCCAGAATTCCTGAATGGATTTTGAAATGTAAGGGTAGTTGAAATTCTCGAGGAACCTGAATCCGAATATGCGGGCCAGTCCGATCGCCATGTCCGAGTAACCGGAAAAATCGAAGTAGATTTGCAACGTATAGCAAATTATTCCGAGCCAGGCCAGCCCGGCCGTCAGCCCCGATGAAGGGATGGAAAATATTTGATCGGCACAGGCCGCCAGGGTATTTGCAATCAATACTTTTTTTCCCAAACCGACAATGAACCGTCTTATGCCAACTGCGACATCTTCCGGAAAAATCGGCCGCCTGGTCAACTGATCGGCGATATCGTGATATCTGATGATGGGTCCTGCAATCAGTTGCGGAAAAAACGAAATGTATAACGCCAGATTGACCGGGTTCTTCTGTGCCGGAGCATCTTTCCGATAAATGTCGATCAGGTACGAAATGGAGTGAAAGGTAAAAAACGAAATGCCGATCGGCAGATGAATCGAATGCAATTCACGAAGCTTGATGCCGAGGGGAAGCAATAGCGCGTTAAGGTTGGCTGTCAGGAAAAGCGCGTACTTGAAGAATGCCAAGGCGGTCAGATTTACGATAACTGCAACGCCGAGTATCAATCCTGCGCGCTTGGAGAAACGTTCGATCATCATCCCAAAGAGGTAATTGAACCCCATGGAAAATAGCATGACGATCATGTAGGTTCCCTCGCCCCACGCGTAAAAAAACAGACTGGCGAACACCAGCAAAAGATTCCTTCCCTTTACCGGCGTGACGAAATATAACGCGAGGACTACCGGCAGAAAAAGGAAGATGAAAATTGTTGAGCTGAATAGCATGACAAATTATTTTTATATTGAAACGCCAACCTGAATTGCGGTCGTGGGGCCTTTTGATGCTACCTCTCTTGCCAACACCGCATGCCTTGGCAGAATGTCGCTGTTATCAAATAATCGGTGTATTTTTGCATAAGCCCGCCTGACCCTCTTGTTGGCTCCGTCATGGTTGACCAGGCACTCATGAATTGCATCCGCCAGTGCCTTGGAATCGCCGGAATTGACCAGAATACCCTCGTGACCGTCACTGACGATTTCTGGTATCCCGAAAACGTTGGTGCTTACAATTTTCAGCTCGAAAGCCATAGCCAGCAATACAACCATCGGGAATGACTCTTCAAAACTGGCACACACGAAGATATCGGACAGCCCATAAAAATCGTAGATCTCTTTGGTCTCGCCAAATAGCCGGACATTGTCCGACGGCAGTCTGGAAATCATCTTGTTCAGCATGTCGAGATAGGGTCCGGCAATGCCGCCGACGATCACAAATAAAACATTTTCCGGAATTCCATTGGGGAACCTGGTTTCCAGCTCCTTTATGCTTTCCAAAAATACGTGCTGCCCCTTCCGTTCGCATGTCGTGCCGACGATGGTGACAACTATGCGGTCTTCCGCTATCTGGTATTTTTCTCGCAGCGTGCTCTTCCGGTTCGATTGGCGATATTCCGCTATGCTCGCCAGCGGCAGCCCGCCTGGAATAGTGACGTAGTTCGGCTTGATCTCCAGTTCCTGATAAATTCTGCGCGTCGCGTCTGCCTGAAATACCACTCGATCGGCTGTCAAGAACGAATTGCGAAACAGCTCACGCATCGAGGGTTCCATGAAACCTGCGCCATAATATGCCGGACTTTGACTCTCGTGAATATGCCAAATGCTGGGAATACCGAACATCCTTGCTAGCTCGACTCCCCAGAAAGTTGTCACCGTATTGCAGATCACCAGATCGAACGAGCCAAGATCCAGATCTTCCCCTAAGGTTTTGAAGTACAGCTGTGCCGCCTCGGCTGTTTTATTGGGAAGACTGGGGAAATCCGCCAGGATGCGCACGGGGATATCCAGAGCCTCATACCTTTCCCGTACCGGACCGTCCTGCGGCGATATCACTGTCACTTGACAGTCGGCGTTCCGCGCGAAATATTTTGCGAATTCGAGAGCGACGATAGGTGCGCCGCCGAGATTGAGATTGTGCGACACAACTAACAGCTTTAACTCATCGAGCCGTCCGGCATGGGAAAAATGGCCGCCGTCAATTGCCATCAGCATGGAGTCCATTCGGATATTCTCGTTGATATAAGGATCTTTGAACCCTTTATATTTTTGGACAAAATTTATATGTTCGTCAGGGTTATAGTCGCTTCCTCTTGATGCACTGGTAACATGCAATAACGTCGCCTGGGGTGTGTACACAACACGCTTGCCTTTATTGATCACGCGCAGGCAAAAATCCACGTCGTTATACTCTACCGCGAAGCAGGCCTCGTCAAAGCCATTCAGCTCCCTGAACAGCCTGGTCGATGTCAACATGCAAGCGCCGGTGACCGCTGAAACGTTGCGTGCGGCGTGCGGCAACGCAAGGTAACCGACTTCTCCATCGAACAGGTGGTGAAACTGGTGGTCCGCCAATCCGCCATGAGGACCGATTACCACGCCCGCATGCTGGATCTTATGGTCCGGATACAAAAGTCTGGCGCCGACGACCCCTACGTCGTCAATCGTGGTCCATCCCATAAGTTCTTCCAGCCAGCCCGGCTCGGTCGCTTCTATGTCGTTGTTCAGTTGCAGGATATATGGTGTATCGACTTCTTCCGCCGCTTCGTTGATCAGGCGCGCATAATTAAATGTCCCATCGCCTCTTTTCGGTCGAATCACCCGGCATTGAAACGGTCCGGCTTTTTCCAGTTGGCGCAGATACTCCAGTGCCCGGGGGTCGGTTGTACGGTCATCCATGACCAGCAGCTTGACGAACCGGCTGTCCACGGTGCTTTGCAAGCTTGAAATACACCTTTTCAACAGATCGGCTTTGTCTTTGGTGGGGATAATGATCGTGACCTCACGGCCTTCGCATAGACTGTCTTTCCATTTCAGCTGGTGAAGGCACATGCCGTATTTCTTCGCCAATGGCGGAAGAAAAGGCATCGCCTTTAAACCGCGACGGTCGAGCGCGTCCTGTATTGCGCGATAGGCGCTGTCAAACACATAGGTTTTTTGTGTTCCCTGCGACGCAGTACTTTCGCTATGGGACCGCCAGTGATAGCAGATATGCGGTATGTGACGGATCTTTGCGGATTCGGTATTTTCGGCAACGCGCAAAAACAGGTCTATGTCCTGCGCGCCCTCGAATCCGGTACGCATTCCTCCGGCCTTGTCGATAAGGTCGGTGCGGATGACTGTCAGATGGTGGGTGAAATTATGCGTAATCGCCATCTCCGGACTCCATGCGCCTTTGAATTGAGGATCAAAGCGCTGTCCGTTGGCACCGATTTTGTCTTCATCGGTGTAGATCCAATCTACATCCGAATATTTGGCGATACACTCGGCCACGTGCAACAAGGCATCCGGGGTCAGAAGGTCATCATGATCGAGTAAAGCCACGTATTCGGCAGTAACCATCTCCAGTCCTGCATTGGTGGCTCTGACGATATGGCCGTTCTCCGGTTGAAATTTGACTTTTATCCGGTCATCGCTGCCGGCGGCGGACTCCAGCACCTCTCGTACATACGGTAAAGTTGACGCATCGTCGACCAGGCAAAGCTCCCAGTTTGAATATATCTGAGAGGTGACCGACGCGATCATCTCTTCGAGAAATTGGCGCGGTGGGTTATATACCGGAACGACCAGACTTATCCGCGCGCCAGCGCTGCTTGAAAGTCGTTCGGCATCCGCTTTCATGCGCGCAAGCAGTTTAGGAGATAGGCGGTTGGTCTCAATCCACTGCTGGTATGGTTCAAGTACCGGACCTGAATAACCCGAAGACCGCAGGAAAAAGCCTTGCTGATGTCTATCCTGCGTTGACAAACGATAGCGACGCATTCCCAGGAACCAGGCTGATGGCGACAATGGCAAGCGACCTTCTCGATATGCGCGCCATGCCTTTTTATACGCACCATACAAAAAATGCATGGTCGCCGGAATCGACATCTGCTTCGCAGAGGCAGCTGTTACCTTGATACGCCTGGAAAAACACAGGAGCCGGCTTCCGTTTTGCAGAGTCGCCCATATCTGCAGATTGCAGGTGCGCTTCTCATGCCTCAGCAGCCCCCTACCCATGAAACCGGATTTTTCGGCGGATGGATAGCCGGGAAATGCCTCTGCCACGTCAGGCCGTTCATAACCATAGGAGAGGGGTAATTCAGGCTGCCCGTCGATCGACATCGATAAGGAGAGAATTGGACTGTCTTTTGAAAAGACCCATCCGGATGCAATCAGCGGACTCTGTTCAACTTTGCTATTGAGAACCGGAAAATCCAAATGGCCCATGACATCTTTGGAGAACGCAACCTCAGTGCCCCCGCGCCGAATATTTGAAAATAACAACAAAGTTGAAATACCCAGTTTTCGCCCGACACGTAGAACCCGGCCTATTGCGCGCACCGGCATTGTCAAACGCCATGAGGTGGATGCAAGCAACTCACGACGTGCCGCTTCAAGATTGTTAACCGCCAGCAATGCTTGTGCCAATTGATCCTGTGCTTTCAGCTTCGCTTTTTCAGCATCATGAAATTTTTCTTTGAGGGTGTGATTTTTACCTTTTAGGATATGATTTTCACTTCTGAGCTGCGCGACATGTGCCCGCAGCATGCTGGTACGGGTTAGCGCACCCTTCTCTGCCAGAGATATTTGAACCAATTGATTCTGTAAAGACGCAAGCAACTCACGACGCGTCGCCTCAAGATTGGTAACCATTAACAATTCTTGAGCCAATTGGTCTTGTATTTTCAGCTTCGATTTTTCAGCATCATGAAATTTTTCTTTCAGGCTGTGATTTTCATTCCTGAGCTGCGCGACATGTGTTCGCAGCATGCTGGTACGAGCTAGCGCTCCCTTTTCCGCTAAAGATATTCGAGCCAATTGATCCTGCATGATGGCCGATGATGTTTTCGCGTTATCAGACTCATCGTTCAAGGATTCGTTTTTCAGCTTTTTGTCGCCCAGCCATTCGAGCAAAACCAAAAAATCGGCCGAAAATGGCCAACCCATCTCGACTTCCAAAACGGACCCGCCGATCAATCCTTTCAATATCTGTAGATCAATCGGCAGCTCGATATAAGGATCGTCCCCGCTCAAAAGCACACAGTGCGAGTATGCCGGAGGCAACAGAAAGACAACGTCGTGGTGCTGCGCGAGTGAAAGAGTGGATATGTTGCCGTCCCAGCGCCACAATTCGACTCCATTTTTATCCAGCAGCCTGATGGCATGCAGATTGATGTATCCGGGACGGTCCGCCAAGTCCAGCCTCAGAGAGACAGGCGGCCTTTCCATTGCCGGCAGTTCGAAGGCAAGCGTCTGCAGCTCTACCCCTATCAGTCCCGCCACAGTCCTACTCTGCTGACTGTTGAAGACTTCTTCAGGGAATCTCCAGAATACCTGGCTCCCGTACGTAATCCGGTTCGGTTGCACTTCCGGAACCGAAACATTCTCCTCGCCATGAAATGCTGCAACGACGATAAACTGATATGTCAATGCATCCGGCCGCGCCATAATGTCGCGGTAAGTACTGGGAGATAACGTATCGAGGTAAAAATCTCTGAATTCGGAATGGCGCGGATCTTTCGAGATTGCGTCCAGGCTTAGTACGCGAAGACCGTTTTTCGCGAGCGTCCTCAACAAGCTGTTTCTGGTAAAAAACCGTACATGGGTGGAATCCAGAATTCCTTCCGCTTCATATTCAAATTCGCCCGATATGAGCGAGGAGACCACTCCTGCATAGCCGATATTCGGCACGGACAGCAGAACCCGGCCGTTCTCCGCCAGCATCTCCTGCAGTTGCTTCAACAAAAAATCAGGATCGCGCAGATGTTCCACAACGTCCGCGCAAATTATGAAGTCATATTCATTCTTGGGAAAATGATCGGCCAGCAACGCGGTCTCCAGATTGGCGACCTGCAGCTTCCGGTACCAGGTTGACGCTTTCGATGCCTGCTCCGGGTCGTATTCGACGCCGTCAACGATGCACTGCTTTTGCAAAGTAAGGTGCTGACCTAATGCACCAGCAGCGGCCCCGAGGTCGAGCACGCGTGAGTTAGGGGTAATCAGTCGGGCAATCCGGGAAAGTGAATCTTCCGAGTTTTCGTCAACAATTCTTTCGTAAGACATCCTGCACCCCTATTTGCTTCTTTTCAATCCACCCTGTCGGCCTGACCGCCGCCGTTATGACCTCGCCATCCGGCTAAGCAGGGATTCTTTGATCATGTGTGAATTTGTTGAGGCTAATGCCCAGCATTGGAATGCCTACCAGACCGACTGTGGCGCTGGTGGAATGGGATTTGAACACCATTGCGTCATGAATCCAGTGGTGATGTACATGTTCGGCTTGCGTACCCGAAGCCAGGGCAACCGCAATCGTATATTCTCCTACCGGAAGAATCGGCATCTGAAAAACGAATTGCGCCTCGATGTGTTCTCCGGCAAAAGCATGTTTTGAATCATTTGCGTAAGTCAGATACGTATTGTCGCCAAACAGAGCCTGGCCCAATCTATCTTTTATATAGAATCCTATGATGGGAGAGTTGATGTCTACGTATGCCTCGGCACGCACCAGCAGGCGCATTTTCTCACCACCGACGATCCAAGAGAACGGATTCCCGCTTTCGTCGACCAAGCCGACAAAAGTGATCCGGCCACCGCCTTTTCCAAATGCGGCTGCATCCGGAACGAATTTAAAAAGCTCGATGTCATTCCGCAAGGGACTTTGGTTCACAAAGGACAGGCGTTGGTCTACCAGGGGCGCCATCCGCCTGGCGTCATTTTTCTCTTCGTCGGGATTTTCCTTCACTGCCGACGCGCCCTGCTGCGCCTCAAAAAATGCGGCAAGATAGGATTCGCTTACTTCCTTTGCAGTTCCTACCTTCTGAACGCACCCTTTATCCAGCCAAATGGCTCGCTGGCAAAGATTGATTACCGATGAGCTGTCATGGCTCACAAAAACGACGGTCCCTGTTTCTTTGAATTTCCTGAGGAACCGCATGCATTTTTGCGTAAAAAACGCATCCCCCACCGCCAATGCTTCATCGATCACCAGGATATCGGCATCCAGATGCGCGACGATCGCAAAGGCCAAACGGACAAACATGCCGCTTGAATACGATTTGATCGGTTGGTCGATGAATGCACCGATTTCTGCAAATGCCTCTATTGACGCAAATTTTTCATTGATCTCGTGGCGTGATAATCCCATGATGCTGGCGTTGAGATAAACATTTTCTCGCCCCGTGAATTCCGGGTTGAAGCCCGCTCCCAATTCCAGCAAGGCGGCCACGCGGCCATTGACTTCTATCTCTCCGGTCGTCGGGGTCAGCGTGCCGCACAATAACTGCAACAAGGTCGATTTACCGGAACCGTTTCTTCCGACGATTCCGATGGTTTCGCCTTTCTTGATCTCGAACGATGCGTCGCGCAACGCCCAAAATTCCTGATAGAGCTGTTTTCGGCTTCCCATGAAAAGCTGCCACATCCGGTCCATTGGCTTTGCATAGATCTCATAACATTTGCCAAGATTAGCCGCCCGGATAACCACGTCAGAGCACATCGGCAAATCCTTTACGAGTTTTCTGGAACCAATACAATCCCAGCCAGGCCATTAAAACGCTGATCGCATAGTAAATTCCCAAACGCATCCATGCCGGCGTATTACCCATAATCAAAACGTCTCGCGCCTGTTCGATGATAAATGTCAGTGGATTCAGGAAAAGGAGAGGGCGGATATTTTTTGGCAAAATAGACGCTGGGTAAAAAATGGGACTCATGAATAAAAGTACTGTCGTCATGATGCCCACCGTCTGGCCAACGTCCCGGACGAACGTCCCGGCAGACGCCAAAAACCAGGAAACCCCCATGGTAAACAAAATGAGCGGAAAGAGTACGATGGGCAAGAAAACAACCGTCCAATGCAAACCGCTATGGATTGCCGCATAAAATACTAGTAAGGCCACGATACTCAAGGTCGTATGGAAGATGCCGGACAACATGGCAACCCAAGGCAATACTTCAATCGGGAACACAACTCGCTTGACGAAATTCACATTACCGATGATTAATCCGGGAGCTCTGACGACGCACTCGGCAAACAAAGTATGGACAATCAACCCTGCAAAAAGGAACAACGCATAATCAGCCTTGCTTTCCGTCCCGCCACCCCAGCGCGCTTGAAAAATATAGCTGAATACAAACGTATAAATCGTAAGCATCAGGACTGGAATCACAAATGACCAGAGCAATCCGAAGATCGATCCGCGGTAACGACCGATCACTTCCCGCTTGCTTAACTGCCATATCAACTCCTTCTGACTCCAGAAGCTGCTGAAGACGGAAAATGGGGTCGTGGGTTTATGTCCGATTTTTTTCTTTACTTGCATAATCCTACATCCGCAGATAGCGGTTTACCAAAATTGCAAGTCAAGGCAACGTGACGACTTTCATCCCGAATATCCATGCTTTCAGCGCCAGCAAAAGAACTCGCGAAGAAACTGGAAGTAATAAGCGCCGCCCCATCGGAAAATCTGAAGCTTTCTTTCGCCGCCGATTCGCGGAGGTTCATCCCCCGGTATTTCCGTTATCTTCAATTTCTTTTTGGCCGCCCTTACCGAAAGCAGAGGCTCCCAACTGATCTTCGTGGTGAACAGCTTCTCGGCCGTTGCGTAAGCTTCATCAGTATGCAATTCCAGGTCATAGATGATTTGCTTGCGATATGCGCGATAAATTACCATCACATCCGTATAGTGGCCGCCATGCAGCAGATTCACTGTCTTGGTGAACAGCCAATTGCCGAACCCGGTTATGAAATCATCGTCCGCACTTTTAGCCTCACCGAGATAGCGTGAGACAATCACCATGTCGTACCCTTCCTTCATCTTGGCGATCAGTTCGGGAATCAACCCGGCAACAGAGTTCCCGTCCGGGCTAAAGGTCAAAATCACATCGCCCTCGACATGCGGCAGAACTTCCACATAGGCGTGTCGAAATCCCCGCTGCTTTTGCACGTACACAAAATAGCCGTTCTCCCGCGCCCATTCAATCGTCCCGTCCGTCGACCCGCCATCGACAATGATGATCTGGTCACACCAGCTCTTGTCTATCTGCGGCATGATGGCCTTCATGCCGTCAATCTCGTTAAGCGTCATTACCAGCAGCGTGGTTTTCATTCAACATCCCATTCAAAAATAAACCTGATTTCAGATAATCTTTACTTTAACTTCTTGAAGACGCCAAATCTTTTCATTGCCAATCGCAACACAACTAGCGCGGTAACACCTGCCGAGAACGCCACCACATTGCGCACCAGATTTTGAGAAGCGCCATCCATCACGATACCGCCAATGGAGTCGCCAATGACTGAAAACAAGGCTGACGGCGGAACTATGAAGAGCGCAGTCGTCCAGAGAAATCGGCCGAACGTCACCGACGTGAAACCAAAAAAATAATTCAGAGGCCCGAATGGAAATATTGGATTGAGACGGGTGAAACCCATGACTTGCCATTCACTCTTCTTGATCTCCAATTGCAGCCAGCGCCAGACTCTGCTTCTGAATTTGTCCCGCAAAAACGACCCTACCAGGTAGCGCGCGGCCAAAAATGATATCGACGCCCCCAGTGTCGCTGCGAACACGGACAAGACCGTACCGCCAACCGGCCCCCAAAGAAACCCGGCCGCAAGATTGAGCGGCAGTGTAGGCAGCAGAAAAATCACCATCGCCGCATAGACAAGGGCGAAGATGATCGGCGCCAGCGAAGGATGCTGCTGGATATCGGCAAGTACGTGCTGGGGCGTTAAATAGCCTATTTGCCTCAGATATAACACTAAGCCAGCCATTACAAGCAACAGCACGGCCAAGATAAACCGTTTCCTCCGCAACATTCTTGCAAGAACCGTGAACAGGCTGCTTTTCGTGGTTGTGCGATGAGAAAATTCAAGCGTAGCAGCATCCCTGATGTCCGCCTCATCAATCAGCTCTTCCTCGATATCCTGCTTAAAACGTTGTTTCTTCGTTTCGTTCAAATTAATCTCGCAAATAATTCCATTTTTATACTATTTCCCAATAAAGCTACAGGACAAACTGACTCGACCGGTACTAATTTCTCCAATGAAGTGCGGATAGGTCGAATCAAGCAGCACTGCTTTTCTGACTAATCTCGTGCTTGAGCATAATGGCCAACGTACAGGCATCTTCAATTTCCCCGGATTCAATCAGTTTGATCACTTCTTCACGGGTAAAAAATGCCATCTCGCCGTGACCGATTTCACCGTCCGCCTTCCCTCCGGTACTTCCGGCAAGTGCGGCCGAGAATAATCTGATTCGTCCCTTCAGAACCCCCGGCTCGGGCGCAATTGCGCCAAGGTCAACCAGATTTTCCCTTGGCACCGAAAATCCGGTCTCTTCCCGAAGTTCACGCAATGCGGCGAATGGCAGCTCTTCGCCGGCTTCCACCATGCCTTTGGGAGCTTCCCATGACCATCGACCCAGTGGATGCCTGAAGATCCGGATCAAGCCGAGCTTCCCATTCATTACAGGGAGGACTGCGACTCCCGAAATCGAATCGCCGACCACATTTTTTGGCAATACGCTCAGGTAACGTGGAACTTCGAGGCCTTCCTTCCCGACAATGTGGTCGACAAAAACGGAAAAGACCGTGTTCTCACAGACCAGCTGGCGAGAACGAAGGGTAATCTTCGATTCACCATCCGCATGAGACATAGCCGTTCTCTTTTTCAGACGTTGCCGTATTGCGTGTTTTTGATCATTGTGTAACCTTTGATCAGTTCTGCAATACCGGCATCGAGCGACACGGAAGTCCTGAATCCTGTCGCCTCGAGCTTTTCATTGGACACGACGTAGTTGCGCTGGTCAGGATCCTTTCCGACAGGTGCATCGATGAAGGTGAAGTCCGGCACCTGTTTCTGGATTCGCTCGCACAGCTCCCGTTTCGATACATTGGCGTCGGAAAGGCCAACGTTATATACCTGGCCCTTCATCTTGTCGAAATTGACGATAGCGTGTTGGAATACGCGCGAAACGTCACGGACATGTACATAGTTACGCTTGAACGAACTTTCAAACAACACTACAAAGCGATCATAGACGGCGCGATAGGTAAAATCGTTTACCAGCAAGTCAATGCGCATGCGCGGTGACATGCCGAATACGGTGGCCAGGCGAAAACTGATCGCATTCTCGCGTTGCATCAGCTCCTTTTCGATTCCAACCTTTTCTTTGGCATACAACGAAATCGGACGCAGCGGAGATTCTTCGGTGCAGAAGTTGTTTTCATCGCCGGTACCGTAAGCGCTGTTGGTTGTCGGCATCAATACAATTTGCTGCTTCGAAAGCAAGTTCAACATCAGCGTAATAGCATCGTGGTTGGTCGTGGTCGCACCAACCGGATCAAGACTGCAAATCGGTGCGCCGACCAATGCTGCCAGCGGAATGATTATGTCCGCTTTTTTCATTAGCGGCGCCATCGTGGCCTCTATCCGAATATCGCCTTTTACCACGTTGAAATTGGGGTTGTGACATACATGGTTCAGACTGGTTTGCTTGAACATGAAGTTGTCCACGACCGTCACCTTGTGGCCCGCGTTCAGCAAATCCGGAACCATGGTGGAACCGAGGTAGCCGGCACCGCCGGTGACGAGAATGTTGTAGCTCATTGAAGTTCCTTTTGATTTTATGATTGTCTAAAAAATTATTCGCCGAAAATTGCCACTTCCACGCTTTCACACAGCGTGTGTGCCAGTACAAGGTGGAGTTCCTGAATCGTGCTCGTGAATTTGCCGGGGGCAATGACGCAGTAGTCAGCCATTGCCTTTGCAGCGCCGCCATCACGGCCGCAGAAAACCACGCTCGGCACTCCCATCGTACGGCACTGTTCCAATGCCTTGAGGATGTTGGGCGATTGGCCTGAGGTCGTTATACCGAGAAATACATCCTTTTGTGTCGCCTTGCCTGCAATCTGCCTGGAAAACACCTGATCATAGCCGTAATCGTTGCCGATAGCGGTCAGAATGGAGCTGTCTACGGTAAGCGCTTCTGCCGGCAGCGGGGCACGGTCCCGCGCGAGTTTGCTGACGAATTCTGCGGCCAGATGTTGTGCGTCCGCTGCTGATCCACCGTTCCCGGCAATGTAGATACGTCCGCCATTTTTGTACCTGGCAACCACGGCTTCTACCGCATCTGAAAATATCTTCATGCATGATTCGTCGGCGAGCAATAGCTGTTTGGCTTCGATCGAAACTTGCACATTTTTCTTGAGGCGTTCAGTCGGATTCAGCATAAGGGCCTTCTATAATTTGACCAGAGACGGAGCGCGATAATAATCATCGGGCACACCAATATCGATAAAGTTGCCGGTGAACTCAATACCAAAAAATCGTTGCCCGGAATTCATTGCAGCCGGAAAGATATCGTCTTCAAGAGACACTTTATCGCCCGGCGAAAATTTGCCGCTGCTCAACGCACGCGGATGCACCAAATATACTCCGCCATTTGCCAGGCGCCCGGGTTCTCCGGTACCCGACTTGAGCGAGTTGATTCTTCCATCGAGCGCCACGTCCATTCCCATATATCGGCCCGGCTCGTTTGCGCGGAACATGGAAAAACACCAGTCGGCATCGGTCTTTCGGAAAAACGTTTCCAGCGTAGTCAAGTTCACGGCAAAATAAGTATCTCCGTTCAGCAAGAGAAAAGGCTTTGTGTTGCCGGCTTTCTCTGCGGCCAATAACAGCGCTCCTCCCGTGCCCAATGGGGATTGCTCAATAACGTAATCAACCTCTGCACCGTTGTACCTGCTACCGAAGTGATCGACGATTACTTCATGGCGATAGCCGATGGAGAGCACAAAACGGCTTATGCCCTGAGCTATCCAGTAATCCATCTGATGTTCGAGAAACGGACGACCGCTGATTGGAGCCATCGGCTTCGGCAGGTCGGGTACCGCACTCCGAAGCCGGGTACCCAGACCGCCCGCGAGAATAATGGCAGACGTCAATTACGCCTCATACCGCATTCAGGATTGCGCAAAGCTCGTCGATTTCATGATCCTTCAAATCCGGGAAATTACCGATATAGAAGCCATAGAAATGGACGTGTTCGGTTTCCGGGAATTCAAGATGATGGTCCTTGGGAACAATGCCCTTCAGATAAGGCTGGCGGATCTGGTTGCCGCCACCTGCGCTGCCACGGCGGAACTCAACGCCCGAATCACGCATTTTCTTCATCAGGCGCTGGACCAGATCGTCGTCCGGATGTTTGAGAATCAAGTTGAAAGCGTAATTGCTCGATCCCTCCAACTTGAAATCCGTCCGGTACTTGCCGGAGTCGATTTGCTTCAAAAACCTCAACAAGTTTTCGGTCCGGCGTTTCACGTTCTGGTCGAGGCGTTTAAGCTGGCTGCGGCCCATGATGCCGCCAATCTCCGTGTTGCGTGTATTGTACGCAGCGTAGGCAAAGATGAAGTCGGGGTTAAGTTCAGGATTGGCTGCCTGATACTCGGTGCGTAGAGCGGGATCGTTGGATTCACGAACCATTCCGTGCGACCGCAGCATACGAACTTGCTGATAGACTTCCGGATCATTTGTACAAACCATACCGCCCTCAATGGTGCTCATATGGTGGGCATAATAGAAGGAAAAATTCGATATCCAGCTGAGGCTTCCCAATCGTTTGCCGTTGTGTGTAGCGCCATGCGATTCGCAGACATCTTCAATCAGCGGGATATTGCGGCGCTTCAATTCCTCCAGTAACTCGTCGGTCAGACCATCGAAGCCTTGTACATGGGTAAGGAATACTGCCCGCGTCTTGGGCGTGATTTTCGCCAAAATCTGCTTGGGATCCATGCCTAGCGTTTGCGGGTCGATATCCGCAAAAACCGGCTTGAAGCCGTTCTGCATTACCGACGCGACATCGGAAATCCACGTCAGCGGCGGAACGATGACTTCGCCTCCATCCGGATGACGCAGCTTGAGAACCGCCATCGTCAGCAAATTTGCCGATGCACCGGAATTGATGAACACGCTGTATTTCACGCCCAGCCATTCCGACCATTCTGCTTCAAAGGCACGTACATTGGCGCCATGAGTCAGGATCGGATCGTCCTGTTTCAAATGCTCGATTACCGCATCAAGATCTTCGCGAAGAATGTTATTTCGCATCAACGGAAATTTCATATTTTTCTCACCTGTTATTCGAATTCGATATCAATCGGTCCTGCGCTACGCCGGGATTTTTGACTGGATTTTACGCATGAATTCAGTCACGCTCTTGGTTACCGCCTGTACGCCGATGCCAACTTGCTCGTGCAGTTCGGTACGCGTGCCCAATTCAAAGCGATAACCTGGTTCCACCCCGATGTTGAGTATCCTCATTTGCAGATCGCGGCGGGCAATGAACTCGAACATCATGGAATCCATTCCGCCCCGCCCTCGGAAACCTTCCTCCATCGTGACGATCCCGGCATATGGAGCCAGCGCTGTCTCCAGTTGATCGCCTGCGAAACGGGAGATGTCAAACAGGTCAATGACGCCGACGTTGATGCCGGAAGCCGCTAATTGATCCGCAACCTTGAATGCGGTATGCAGCATATAACCGGTCGCCAGAAAGCAAATATCAGCGCCGCTGCGGTGTACGTTGAATCCGCCGGTCAGATCGGGAACTGTAGACTCGTAAATAACCGGCAGCACCTGGGCATCAAGCCGCAGATATTTGAGACCCTTGTTTGCCAGGCATTGATCGAACAGCGCAGCAGTCGCTACGTGGTCCGAAGGCGAATATACGGCAATATTCGGCAGAGCGCGCATAATCGTCAGATCTTCGTAGCACTGATGTGTAGGTCCGGATACGACATAGCTGTAGCCGGCACCCACTCCGATCAGGGTTACATTCATTGACCTGACTTCCGACAGCAGGGCGAGATTGACGCGGATCTGCTCGTAGCACCGCATCGTAATAAAAGGTGCAATGGCATACGCAAAGACCTTGAAGCCTTCCACCGCGAGTCCGGCAGACACATTGATCAAGTTTTGTTCGGCAATGCCGACGTTGGCAAAGCGGTCCGGAAACTGGGCGCGGATCCGGTCCAGTACCGGGGAGCCGAAGTCGGCTGTGACGAAGAATATACGATCATCTTCCGCCATTGCCTGACATACACGATCAAGGAAGGCATCCCGCATCGCAATAGGACGATTACTCATTGTTTGCCTCCAGCACGGTATCTATCCATTCCGGTTTAGGGTTCATGATGTGGGCCAGGTCGGCTCCTTCAAGCGACGGAACGCCATGGCCCTTTTTGGTTCGGGCAAGCAAAGCCTTCGGCTTGCCTGCCGACTGTGATTTCATGCTCGTCAGCGCTTCCTGCACTGCCATTACATCGTGACCGTCCACTTCGGTACAGTTCCAGCCGAAAGCCCGCAAACGAGCCGCCAGCGAGTCGTGCGACACAATATTGTCGGTTTGGCCCAGCATGCTGATCTGGTTGTCATCCACGATCAGATTCAGGTTATCGAGTTTATGGTGAGAGGCAAACATGAATGCTTCCCAGTTTGCACCTTCATGCAGCTCGCCGTCTCCGGTAATGACGAAAACACTGCGGTCGCTCTTTTTGACCTTGAGGCCAAGCGCAATCCCGGTTGCGACCCCCATGCCGTGGCCCAATGATCCGTTTACTGTTTCATAGCCAGGAATGATCGGATCGGGAATCCCGCCTAAAAAACCACCGGCCTTGCATACACGGTCCAGCTCGGACGCGGGGAAAAATCCCAGGTCCGCTAGGATCGGGTACATGCAGATTGAGCCATGGCCTTTGCTGATGATGCAACGATCGCGTTGTTCAGAGCGAGGATTTTTCGGATCGAAGCGCAATACACCGCCATAGTAAAGCGCGACAAAAATTTCGACCGGCGACAGGGAAGAAGCTATACGTGTCTCCGGGGCATGGCGGTGCACCTTGAGTGTTTCCCGCCAGACCCATTTCGCCTTTGCAGACAAGGTAGAAAGATCATTACTAGTCATCACATGTCCTTGCTATTGATCATTGTTTGCCGGTTGCCGCTGACTGGACCTGTTGCCTGTACCATTCGTACGTATTGCGAAGCCCGTCATCGAAACTTGTCTTCGGCTCCCATCCGAAGGATCGGAGCCGGGAGCTGTCCAGCAGCTTGCGCGGCGCACCGTCCGGTTTGGACCGATCCCATTCCAGCCTCCCCTTGTAACCGACGATATCGACAATCGCTTCCGCCAGTTCCTTGATTGATATATCGGATCCGACACCAATATTCAATGGAAACTCAAGCGCTGAAACATCCTGCTGAAGCAAGTACAGGCAGGCATCTGCAATATCATCCGCATGCACGAATTCGCGTCGGGGCGAACCACTACCCCAGAGGGTTACAGACTCGGCCCCGCTTGCCTTTGCCTCATGAAACCGGGACATCAGTGCGGATAATACATGGCCGGACTTTGGGTTGAAATTGTCGTTCGGGCCGTAAGCGCTATTCGGAATGACGGGAATGAAGCGCTTGTCGCCATATTGCTTGTTGTACGCCAGGCACATGTAGGTTCCAGCCAACTTCGAAATTGCATACGGAAGACTGGTCGGCTCAGGTTTGGCCGAAAGGAGAACTTCTTCCGCCATCGGCTGCGGACACTCTCTCGGATACATGCACGAAGAGCCAAACAATATGAGCTTCGTCACGCCGTACTTTCGCGCAGCCTTCAGAACGTTCAACTGAATAGCGATATTTTCATCCATGAAGTCTGCAGGACTGGTCTGGTTTTCGACAATTCCGCCGACGCGCCCAGCCGCGAGCACGACGTATTGAGGCTGGTACTCTTCGAAAAACCGAGAAACGCGTGCGGCATCCTGCAAATCCAGCTGGCTACGCGGCGCCGTAATGATCTGGCTGTAGCCCTCTCGTTCCAAACGCCTATGAATGGCTGATCCAATGAGGCCCGCATGGCCGCATACAAAAATCCTTGCTCCTTTTTCCATGCTCATTCTCAGGCGAGTCCATTCGGTTGGTAAAGGACGACCCGACTTCCCGAACCTTCAAATTTAAAAGGAACATGGATGAGATGCTTCAACCGTTCACGTACTTGCGCCTGCAATTCCGGCTTCACGAAAAGCAGGAGGAACCCGCCGCCACCCGCGCCCAGGATTTTTCCGCCCAACGCGCCGGCACTTATCGCTTCCTCGTAAAGGTAGTCGATTTCGGGCGTTGAAACCTTGTCCGACAAGCATCGTTTATATTGCCAGCTTTCGTGCAGCAATTTGCCGAAGTCGCCGATTGGCACATTTGAATTCTGAAGTATTTGAATCGACTCATCGACCATGTCTTTCATTTTCTTGAGTTCAACTTCACGACTCTTGAAATTTTCAATTTTTGACTTGGCGATTTCAGACGCGATTCTTGAAAAGCCGGTAAAGCAAAGCATCAGATGACTCTGGAGCTCGTGAAACCGGTCTCCGTTCAACACAATGGGGGAGACCTGAAACGTATTGTTGCGATTGAATTCTATGCGATTGAATCCGCCGAACGCTGCCGAAATCTGATCTTGAGAACCCACGTTCTCATGGATTATGTCTTGCTCGATGTGTATTGCATTTTCGGCGAGCTGTTCTTTCGAGATGTACTTCCCCTCCAGTGCCGAGAGGGCATGAACCAGGCCAACCGTGAAAGAAGAACTCGAACCAAGTCCGGAACGGGCAGGCAAATCACCGTCATGATGAACTTCAAGGCCTTTCTCACATCCGGCCCAGCCCAGGATTGCGCGTACTGCAGGATGTTCGATCTCCTCCAAACGTTGCACATTCTCGATACGGGAGTATACGATCCGGTGCTTATGTTCAAAAAATGGAGGAAGATGTCGGCACGTGATGTAGCAATACTTGTCGATTGTAGTAGCGAGGACGACTCCACCGTGTTCCTGAAACCATGCCGGATAATCTGTGCCGCCGCCAAAAAACGAAATGCGGAAAGGGGTTCGTGTGATGATCACTTTTAATGCTGCCTATAGTCAGAACAAATTAATTTTTAATCACCAAGAATTCTTCGGCGCAGTTTTATTTTGGCCATAGCTTCTACATTCTTCCGCTCTTTTTCGCCAAATTTCGACGCAACCAGACTCAGGTAGGCAGGATTGGAAAAATACGTCTGCCAAGCCTCATCCCTGAATTTAAGAACTTCGGCCGACGTCATATGTTTGGTTGGCAACGGTTCGCTGTCATATGACAGGAACGCATAGCCGCCATAACTTGATGGCAATTTCCAGCCGTTGCGCTTGGCAATGTTGTGCATAGGACTACCAGGGAGCGCTTGGCATGGGTACATATTAGCCATCTCTGTATTCAGCTCCAGGGCCAGATTCAGCGTCTCCTGCATTGTACTGAGATCATCCTCCGGGAAACCGAAGATATAATTGCTGATGACATTCATGCCCGTCGCCCTCACCGAAGCACAAACGTCTCGAATGTTTACCTCTTTGAATGATCCTTTGGAAACCTCCTGCCGGACTTTTTGATTTCCAGCTTCGATTCCAAGCGCCAGCCAATTTATGCCGGCACGCTGAAACAGATCGAGGTAATCCGGGCGCACTGTGTCAATCCGCGAATAGGCCCACATGCGCAGCTTGAGACCACGGTCAATAATTTCATTGAGCAGCGGCTCGTAGTACTTGCGGTTCAGGAAGAACATTTCATCGCTGATTCTGACCGTTTCAACGCCCATCTTGGACAACTTTTCAAGCTCATCACCGATCAGCTTGGAACTCCAGTAACGCATGCCGCGTGAATTTGATGCATTGATTTCGCTACCGTTATCGACCCGGTTGACTATGTTGATCATGCAGAAATCGCACGCAAAATTGCATCCTAAAGACGTATAAATTGCAGCGAACGGCGTTCTCTTGTCGTGGTCGAACTCCGCGTGCCAAAAATGCGCCCGATAAAGATCCAGTGGTCGGGAACGGTAGGGCAACAGATCCCATGCATAACCGGGCATATCGATGTCCATGCGCTCCTGCGGCACGACATGCTGGGGCGGATTCAGGATCAACTTTGGATTCTTTAATATGTCGACCGATTTGTATCCAATACCGAGAACCTTGTCCAGATTGGTGTGAAAGTCCGTTTTGAGCAAGTTATGCAGCGCATAAACGCCTTCGTTCAACAGCACAAAATCCACGAAGGAATTGCCCAGCACTTCAAGCGGCAAGGCACTTGTATGCGAACCGACAAAACAAACCGGGAATTCAGGATGCTGCTGCTTTAACTCCTTGGCGAGCGCACTGGCGCCGATCATTCCCGTCGTGCCCGAATTCGGATTTTGTCCATAGACCACAAATACCACGAGGCGCGGGTCAGCGCTTTTGATACGGTCCACAGCATTTTGCAGTGATAATCGCTCCGCATCACAATCGAGGATCGCGACACCAAAATCCTTTACCCTGCAAGATTGGGCCAGCAAAAGCGCCCACGTTGGAGTCTCGATCGCTGCATAAGTCTCAGCCAAACCTTGGTAAGCCTGCAACGATGAGTCGGGATTTACAAATAGGACGTCCAACTTTCGAGAATTCATTTGTGGTTTCATAATTACCCTGTTGTGCACTATTCTCTTAAAGCAAAAAAATATCAATAACTCGTTATTATAACGATATTTGATAGCTGGAAGCCCTTAACCGCTGACATCAATGCATGACCATATCGACAGTCATACCGGGCACTGCCGATTTTTGGAGTCTAACGTCAAATTTTCCAGGTAGTCATGCGCGCATGTCAATAGTATGTATTCGTCTATGCCATATAATTTCCCGGCATGAATTGAAATTGCGGCACCCTTATATGTAATTCGTTAAAATTCATGCGATCTGTCAAAGAAGATCTCATGTTTAATCAGCTTGCTGTAACTACTGTTTCTCCAACTACACGTTGCGCCAAGTCGATAAAACGCATTTTCCGAATAATCGAATCAGCCATAACCGAAACGGACCCGATGCGACAGTTGCACTGTTATGCTACACACCGGCGAGAGATTTTGGATTTGATGTCCCTTAAAAACTCTTCGCAACGGGCTTAACATGTCCTTTTACGCCATCGGAGACGTCCAGGGGTGCCATTCCCGGCTAATGGCGCTATTCGAAAAAATAGACGTATCCTCCCCCGAAACAAAAATAATATTCACCGGCGACCTGGTCAACCGTGGCCCGCAATCGCTCGCCACTCTAAGGCAAATCCGTGCGCTTGGCGATACCGCAAATATGGTATTGGGCAATCATGATCTGCATCTGCTGGCGGCCGCCCACGGCATTCGCAAAACCCATGCATCCGACACGCTGGACGATATTCTCGATGCGCCCGACCGCGACGAATTGCTCGACTGGCTGCGGCGGCAGCCGTTGGCGCATTTCGAAAACGGACATCTGCTGGTGCACGCCGGCGTCCTGCCTCAATGGACGGCGGAACAGACGCTCGGATTGGCGCATGAAGTCGAAACCGTCCTGCGCGGACCGGATTGGGTGGATTTTCTGCGGGAGATGTATGGCAATACGCCTGCCAGATGGGATGACGCGCTTGAAGGCGCAGATCGTTTGCGGTGCATTGTGAATGCGCTGACGCGCATTCGCTTTTGCACCGCGGATGGCACAATGGAATTTTCGAAGGTGGAAGGGGCAACCGCTGCGCCGCCCGGTTACTTTCCGTGGTTTGACGCACCGGGACGCAAAACCGAAGATGTCGTCGTGGTATTCGGACATTGGTCGACGCTGGGGCTTGTGATGCGGCCTGATCTGATCGGACTGGATACCGGCTGCGTATGGGGCGGCAAATTGACTGCGGTGCGGTTGGAGGATCGTGCGGTGTTTCAGGTCGATTGTCCGCAGTATCGGAAGCCGGGTTAGGGTTTAATGGCGAAGGATTTCAAGGGCTGCTTGTTTCGAGCAGAACCGTTCATCCTGAAAAGGGAGCATCCCGACCGGCATCGATCTACGCCTGATCATCCGGATACCCCAGCGCCACGGCAATCGAGCGCCGTGCCGCGGCAGCCAGTTCGCGGCGGTGCGCTCCCGTGGTTTCGATGGCAGGCAGCAGCATCAATTGCGCAGTGATTTTGCGTACGCGCAAGATCGCAATCATGCTTTGCGCAAAGGTCATGTCGCCGATAAAATCGGTCGCAGAATGCAGATTGCCCGCAGCATCGACATAGCGCAATGCATAGGGTTGTATCGGCACTTTTGCATC
Organism: Herminiimonas sp.; assembly: GCA_028292665.1. Classification (GTDB taxonomy): domain Bacteria; phylum Pseudomonadota; class Gammaproteobacteria; order Burkholderiales; family Burkholderiaceae_D; genus JAQGLW01. The sequence goes on along the minus strand of JAQGLW010000134.1, from coordinate 282 downwards.
GATAGCCGCTTCAAACAGGTTGGCATGGAACGGCAGCAGTGTGCCTTGCGCAGCCGTCGTGCCTTCCGGAAAAAAAGCGACGCGTTCTCCCTCCCGGATACCCGCAACCAGTCCTTCAAAAATCCTGCGCACGTCACGCTGCCTGCCGCGCGCGATGAATACGGTGCCCGATTTATCGCACAGCCATCCGATCAGCGGCCAGTCGCGAATATCGGATTTGGCGACGAAGCGGCAAGGTTGCAGGGAATTGATCACGAAGATGTCCAGCCACGATACATGATT
>JAQGLW010000050.1 GCA_028292665.1 Herminiimonas sp. | reverse complement strand
AGCATCGAGCCTTGCTTACAAAATCTAACAAAATTTTCGTGTGGAACGCCTAATATGTATATCTTGCAAATTTAAATTATTCACGGCCTTGCGCCTGAGTTTCGTTAAAGGAATGGCGATGCAACGTTGCATGACCGTCTTGATTGCATTGCTTTGCCTGTGGCTGGCCGGCTGCGCCACCACGATTCAAAGCAATGTGACTGCTTTTCATGAATGGCCGGCGGAGCTGCGCGACAAGTCTTTCGTATTCGAACGCACCAGGAAGCAGGATAACAACCTCGAATATCGCAGTTATGAAAATCTGTTGCGGGGCGAATTGCTGCGCCTGGGTTTTATGGAAGCGGCTGATCCGCGGTCAGCCAGACTCAAGGTATCGATGTTCTACAACATCAGTGCGCGCGATGTGCTCGTGGTGCAGCCGGTTGCCGTCGACCCCTGGTATGGTTCGCCGTTCTACGGCCCGCGCTGGAGCCGCTACGGTTATTACAGTCCGTTCTACGATCCGTTCTGGTACGGCCCGCCGCTCGTCGAGCAGCGCGAAACGCAGTTTCAGCTATTTACGCGCCGATTGAAGGTGATGATTGCACAGGTATCCGATTCCAGGAATCTCTACGATGTGACCGTCGACAGCGAAGGCAGCAACGGATCGCTTGCCGCTGTCATGCCTTACCTGGTGCGCAGTGCGTTTGTCGAGTTCCCGGCAGCAAACGGCGTGCCGCGCCGAGTTGAATTGAAAATGCAGAATTAGCGCCGCAGGACGGATGAAAACGTGCGGTATTTTTATTCGTTGTCGTCGAGCGCGGCGGACAGCGCACGATCGATGACCGACTCCATCGGCACCATGCTTGCCTTGCGGTCGCGCAGCGTTTGAGCCAGTTCGTCGGCCGTGAAAGAGAACGGATTCTGCCCTTGACGGTTGGTAAAAATAAACCGGGTGCGCTGCGGGCTGATCCAGGTCAGCTTGAATGTTGCCGCCGTACCGTTGTTGCGCGCGAATTCAACCCAGACGCCCTGGTGAATATTGTCGACCATTTGCGTGAACTGATCGCGCTTCTTTTGCCGCTCCTCCCTGGAACGTTTGGTCATGCGATGTTCACTGGCTTTTTGAGCGATGTTGACCGCTATTTCAACCTGATGGCGCGACGACAGTTCGGCTTGAATGCGCACAATCGCCGCGTGCCGTTCCGCCAGGCTCGAGAAGAATACAACCCGCTCCGGATCGTTCCATTTGATCGCATTGAGCCACGCATTGACCAGCGCCAGTATCGACGGCAGCTTGTTGATCAATTCCTTGCGCTGTTCCGGACTGTTCTTCGGCTTGATGCTCCAGATCAGATCGTCCATCACTTTAATCGCTTTGGCGAGCACTTCCGGCTTTTGCTCTTCGACGCTGTGCGCCAGCGTCAGGATGCGGGTCCACTGCGTTTCCAGGAAAGTCTCGACAAAACCGGCCACTTCGCCCGTCTCGATGCGCAAAGCGATATCGTTCTCGGCCGCCTCCTGCGCTTGACGCATTCTTTCCTGGCGCAGCGCTTCAGCGATCGGTTCGGCAAGCGCGCTCTCGGATGACTTTTCTTCTTCGGCCAGGTAAGACTCAAGATTCGAGACCACGTCGCTGAACAAATCGATTTGCTGATCGAATTCCTTTTGTACCCGCAAGACGATCTGCTCGATCATTTTGTACAGCGGATCTTCCTGTCCCTTTTGCTGATCCAGGGATGCGCTGAATTTTGCCAGCGTATCGATCAGGCGCCGCGCCGGATGATCATCCTTGATGAAGAATTTCTTGTCGATCAGTGCCGCTTTCAGCAGGGGAATCTGAAGCTGGCCGATCAGCCGCTTCATATCCGGCGGAATACTTTGCTCCAGAAAAACATAATCGAAAATCTTGGCCAGCAATTCGATCGTATTCTCGTCGATCTCCGTCAGTGTGCCCGGCGGAACCTGTTTCTTGACCTGACGCAGCGTGGTAGCGCTTTTCGGAATTTCGGTCGACTCGCCGCTTGCTTCGAGTTGGTCGATCTGATGTTGCAGGTTGGTCAGATAACCGAACAGCCGCGGCCCGACCTTCACGCTGATGGTATTTGCATTCCAGTTTTCGCCTGCGGTGTCGGGGGCGAACAGATCCGGCACATTCAGATCTTCATCGTGATTGCTTTTACCTTTGTCTTTTCCCTTCTTGGTTGCCGACAGCAACCAGTCGCGCACCTTGTTATAACGTGACTCATCCTGCTTGGCCATTTTCGGCGGCGGCAAACCGATTTTGTTCTGGGATTTCTTGAGACGGTAAGCTTCGGTCAAATCCGGCAGGATGCTGCGCTCGACCAACACCTCATTAAGCTCCTGCAGAATCGATCCCAGCGGCAGGAATAATTCCGGCCCCAGCAAGCGCAATACCACCTTGTGCGATTCCACCGCAGGATCGATCCTGCCCCAGGCCTGGTAGATTGCCTGCACGAAGACTTGCGGCCGGAACGGGTTTTCCGCAGCAGGCATCTCTTCACGTCCGATTAGCCAGCCGATACGCAGATTCAGCGCGCCCAGCGCTTCTGCAATATCGAGTTCAAGGGATTGGCTGATATTGCCGAGCAACACCTTGTTTTCCATTTCCTCGAACGTGACCAGCGACAGATCCAGATCGTTTTGCTGAAGCTCGGACTTGCCGCCCGCTTCAAGCCGACGCGTTTCCCTGGCCAGCAGTTCTCCGAGACAGTCGGACATCGCCTTCTGGAAGACAGCGATGTTGATTCTCAGGTGATTGAACGCATTGAAGCTCAGAGTCGCTTCGGCAGGCCGGACAGTCTGTTCAGACAGATGCAACAACGCATCGAGCAAACGCGACGAAAAATCGTCCTGCTGTTGGGAGACCAGCATCGATGCAGTTGCCGCGAGATTCTGCAATATCGTAGTCCGGCTGGACGCTGATATCGCTTTTGCGGTCGATGGTCGATTAGTCGGCTGAATTGCCATGGATGGGCGAAGCGGAAGTTGCTGTCCGGTAATTCTAGTTTGCAATTAACAGGAAATCAATTCGATTCAATGCAACAAATTGCCGAATTACCGAACTGTCGAAAAATATTGTGTTAATTGCATCTGATTTCGGTATCACCCCGGCCTGCTATCGGGAAAAGTACGCTTCCGAGATGAAGCTCATGAGCGCCGCCAGAATCACCGCGATCGCCAGCACTATCAATAACCGTCCGAATCTGGGAGGACCGTCCGTGCCGCACGGTTGTTCGTCCGGATGGTTCATCGGATTGTTCGGCGAATCTCTGGCAGGGTCCATCGAGGCAGATCCTACGGAATGAGGATACTGGAACCGGTGGTTTTGCGTGTTTCCAGATCAATATGCGCCTGCCCGACATCCTTGAGCGCATACCGCTGATTGATGTCGATCCCGATTTTGCCGCTTACGACCATACGGAACAGGTCGGCCGCCATCGTGTCCAGATCCTCTCGCTTGGCGATGTAACTGAACAACGTCGGACGCGTAACGAAAAGCGAACCGCGCGATGCCAGCTCATTCAGGCTGAACGGCGGCACCGGACCGGACGCACTGCCGAAACTGACCAGCATGCCCAGCGGCGACAGGCAATCGAGCGAGCCGATGAACGTGTCCTTGCCGATCGAATCGTAGACTACCGGCACGCCCTTGCCGTTTGTAATGTCCCTGACACGCTCGACAAAATTTTCCTTGTTGTAGTTGATGACGTGCGTGCAGCCGTTCGCTTTCGCCAGCGCGCCTTTCTCATCCGAACCGACGGTGCCGATCATCGTGACGCCGAGCGCTTTTGCCCATTGGCACGCGATCAGGCCGACACCGCCCGCCGCCGCATGGAACAGGATGGTTTCGCCGCCGCGCAAGGGGAAGGTGCGGCGTAATAAATACTGCACCGTCAATCCCTGCAGCATCATTGCAGCCCCCGTATCGAAGCTGATTGCATCCGGCAGCTTCACCAGAACCGATGCCGGCATCGTGCGCAGTTCTGCATATGCGCCGGGCGGACGGCCGGCGTAAGCGACGCGATCGCCCGGCTTCAGGAGCGTTACGCCGGCGCCGACGGCCTCGACCACACCGGCGCCTTCCATTCCCAGGCCGGCCGGCAGCGGTTGCGGATACAGTCCGGTGCGGAAATAGACATCGATGTAATTCAAGCCGCAGGCCGCATGACGCACTCGTGCTTCGCCGGGTCCCGGTTCACCGACTTCGACATCGACATATTCCATTACTTCCGGGCCGCCGGTCTTGAATATTCTGATTGCTTTTGGCATCGTGTCGCTCACTTGAAAATCCAGCATTGGTTGGAATGGCTGCCCCGTTGAGAGTTGCCGCGCTTGAATTGACATCGATCATAAAACCGATCGCAGATTCGTGCCGGCAACGCCTTTGCAGCCGGAATGATATTGGTCGTGCCGCTTAAAAAGTGCCTGGATAGGCGCCGCCATCGAGCAGAATATTCTGTCCCGTCATGTAGCCCGCATGACTGCTGCACAAAAACGCACACATGGCGCCGAATTCCGCCGGCGTGCCGAAACGTTTCGCCGGATTTTGCAGGCGCCGCGCTTCGCGTGCTTCATCTGCGCTTTTGCCGGTTGCCTTCGCCGCGGCGGCGAACAGCGAGGTCAGGCGGTCGGTGTCGAACGGACCCGGCAATAAATTATTGATGGTGACATTATGCGCAACGGTCTTGCGGGCCAGGCCGGCGACGAAGCCGGTCAAGCCCGATCGTGCGCCATTGGACAAACCGAGCACATCGGTCGGCGCTTTCACCGTGCCGGAAGTGATATTGACGATGCGGCCGAAGCGCCGGCCGATCATGCCGTCGACTGTCGCCTTGATCAATTCGATCGGCGTCAGCATGTTCGCATCGAGCGCGGCGATCCAGTCGTCCCGGCTCCAGTTGCGGAAATCGCCGGGCGGCGGCCCGCCTGCATTGGTCACCAGAATATCCGGCTGCGGGCAGGCAGCCAGAGCCTTCTGGCGGCCTTCGGCGGTCGTGATATCGCACGCCACCGCCGTCACCCTCACGCCATTGCCGGCGATACCCCGGATTTCTTCGGCAGCGGATTCCAGCGTTTGCGGGGTACGCGCCACCAGCGTGACATGCACGCCCTCCTTCGCCAGCGCTTCAGCGCAGCCGCGCCCCAATCCCTTGCTGGCGCCGCAGACCAGCGCCTGTTTGTCGCGAATGCCCAGATCCATTGCGTCGTCTCCTATATTTTCTTCCTGGATAATAAATAGACGCCGGACAACACCAGCGCAGTGCCGGCCAGCTGAATCGCCGTGATCGGTTCGCCCAGGATCAGCGCGCCCATGAACAGCGTCGACACCGGGCCGACCATCCCGGCCTGCGAAGCGGTAGCGGCGCCGATACGCGCGACGGCAATCATCGTCATGAATACCGGCAACACCGTGCAGAGAACGGCGTTGATCAGCGACAGTCCGTAGATTTGATAAGGCTGAACCAGCATCGATACCGGACGCAGCAGGAAAAACTGGCCGATGCACGCGGCACTCGATACGCACATTGCATAAGCGACCAGCCGCATCGCGCCGACACGCCGCACCAGTTCACCCGACAGCAGCAGATACAATGCATACGATACCGCACTCGCCAGAACGAATGTGCCGCCCAATGCGACATTCGCGCCGCCTGTCCTCGCATCATGAATGAAAACAAATACCGTGCCGAGATAAGATGTGCCCAATGCCATCCATTCGAGCGCACCGATCTTTTTCTTTAAAAACAAAACCGAAATCAGCAATACGAATGACGGCGTCAAAAAAAGGATCAGGCGCTCCAGTCCGGCCGATATGTATTGCAATCCGATGAAATCGAGAAAACTCGACAGATAATAGCCGAGCAGTCCCAGCACGACGATGCGCCCGCAATCGGAATTCGATAACGGCGTTTCGGTTTTCGATTTCCAGACGGCGACCGCAGCGAAAAACGGCAGCGAAAAAATCATCCGGAAAGCGATCAGCGTCACCGGATCGACCGGATAACGATAAATCAGCTTGGCAACGATTGCCTTGGCGGAAAAAAGAATGGCGCCGGAAATTGCGATAGCCAGGCCGACCAGGAAAGCCTGGCGGGAAGAGTGGTTCAATACGGTAGCAGACATAAGCCGATTGTAAATTGGTACAGCGGAATTCTCCATGATAGCTTTCCTGCAGGAATCCGGTTGCAAGATCAAACGCATTCAGAAAGGAAATCATTCCTTGATCCGATTCGAAAAGTCACGTCCGCTTGCGCAGTTGTTATTTTTTCAGAATCGAGCCTAGCACGCCGCGGATAATTTCGCGTCCGACTTGCGACCCGATGCTGCGGGCGGCCGATTTGACCATTGCCTCGACTACCGTATCTTTTCGGCGCGCGATACCCGTACCGCCGAACAGACCGCCGAATGCATCTTTCATCCGGTCGCCGATCGAGGGTCCGCCGGATTGCGGGGATGTGCCGGCCTGCGTTGCGCCGCCAGATGATCCGGGCGGCTCGACCGGCCCGGCTGCCGGTTGGCTGGCAGCCACGCGGCCCTTGATTTTTTCATAGGCGGAATCGCGATCGACCGTTTTTTCATAAACGCCCGCCACAATCGAATTGGCAATGACTGCCGCACGCTCGACATCGCTGATCGGACCGATCTGCGAGGCCGGCGGCACGATGAAAGCGCGCTCGACCATGGCCGGACGTCCTTTTTCATCGAGAAACGATACCAGCGCCTCGCCGACCGCCAGTTCGGTAATCGCTTGCGCGGTATCGAGCTGCGGATTCGGCCGGAAGGTTTCCGCCGCAGCCTGCACCGCCTTCTGGTCGCGCGGCGTGTAGGCACGCAACGCATGCTGCACCCGGTTGCCCAACTGGCCCAGCACGATATCGGGAATATCGAGCGGATTCTGCGTGACGAAATAGACGCCGACGCCTTTCGAGCGGATCAGGCGCACTACCTGTTCGATTTTCTGCAGCAGCGGCTTGGGCGCTTCATCGAATAACAAGTGCGCTTCATCGAAGAAAAACACCAGCTTCGGTTTGTCCGGATCGCCGACCTCGGGCAGATGCTCGAACAGTTCCGACAGCATCCACAGCAGGAAAGTGGAATACAGGCGCGGCGAGTTCAGCAGCTTGTCTGCTGCCAGAATATTGATGATGCCCTTGCCGTTCGTGTCGGTTTGCATCAGGTCGTCGATATTCAGCATCGGCTCGCCAAAGAAGCGATCGCCGCCCTGCTCTTCAATTGCAATCAGCCCGCGCTGGATTGCGCCGATGCTGGCGGCGGAAATATTGCCGTACTCGGTCCGGAAATCCGCCGCGCTGTCGCCGACATGCTGCAGCATCGCGCGCAGATCCTTGGTGTCGAGCAACAGCAAACCATTGTCGTCCGCGATTTTGAAAACCAGCTGCAGCACGCCTTCCTGCGTATCGTTCAGGTTCAGCATGCGCGCCAGCAATAACGGTCCGAGATCGGAAACCGTCGCGCGCACCGGATGGCCCTTTTCGCCGAACACATCCCAGAACGTTACCGGACAGGCATTCCATGCAGGCGCATCGACGCCGATAAAATCGAGGCGCTCCTTGATCCTGGCCGTAGCCGAGCCGGCTTTTGCCAATCCCGACAGATCGCCTTTGACGTCGGCCATGAAGACCGGCACGCCGATGCCGGACAATGCCTGTGCGATCACTTGCAGCGTCACTGTCTTGCCGGTTCCGGTGGCGCCGGTAATGCAGCCGTGACGGTTGACGAGCTGCGGCAGCAGCGCGAGTTCGCGGTCTTTGTTTTTTGCTATGACAAGAGGATTCGGCATGATTATGTGCAATTTTTGACGGGTTTCGGCAGAGGACGGTATGATAAAATTGTAGATTGATTTCAGGCTTGTTAATAATTAATTTTCAGCCCGGATAAGGCTTCGGGATCATTATTCACCGGCCGCCGCTAACTTGTTTCGGAAAGACTCGTCATGGCAGGACACAGCAAATGGGCCAACATCAAGCATAAAAAGGCCGCCACCGACGCCAAGCGCGGCAAGGTATGGACCCGCTTGATCAAGGAAATCACCGTTGCGGCCCGCTTGGGCGGGGGCGACATCGCAGCCAATCCGCGCCTGCGCCTCGCGGTCGAAAAAGCCGCCGACGCCAATATGCCGAAAGACAACGTCAGCCGTGCGATCCAGCGCGGCACCGGCGGCTTGGACGGGGCCAATTACGAAGAGATCCGTTACGAAGGGTATGGCATCAACGGCGCGGCGATCATCGTCGACTGCATGACCGACAACCGGGTCCGCACAGTGGCGGAAGTGCGGCATGCGTTTTCCAAATTCGGCGGCAACATGGGCACCGAAGGATCGGTGGCTTTCCTGTTCAAGCATTGCGGCCAGCTTTTTTATGCGCCCGGCACCAATGAAGATGCGTTGATGGAAGCCGCACTGGAAGCCGGCGCGGAAGATGTGGTGGCGGATGACGAAGGCGGATTCGAAGTGATTTGTCCGCCGCATGATTTTTCCACGGTCAAGGAAGCGATGGAAAAATCCGGTTTCAAGGCGGAAATGGCCGAAATCACGATGAAGGCGGCCACCGAAACCCTGTTTACCGGCGACGATGCGGTAAAGATGCAAAAATTGATCGATGCGTTGGAGAATCTGGACGATGTGCAAGAGGTCTATACCAACGCAGTGATCGAACAATAAAAATCGAACAATAAAAATTATTATCGGCTATTCGTTTCCACCTGCGCAATCGAACGGTTTTATTCGCGAACGCGGACTTGACCCTGGAGATGGATGGCCGATGGCAGGATGCATCAAAACAACGCGGCATGGCAGGCGGCTTGACGGCCGCAGCGATGCCGTAATTTCAGCAAACAGTGATTATCCATTCCCATGAAAATTCTGGTAGTAGGCTCAGGCGGACGTGAACATGCTCTTGCCTGGAAACTGGCGCAATCCGAGCGGATTCAAATGGTATATGTCGCACCGGGCAACGGCGGCACCGCACTCGATGTCCGCCTGAAAAACGTTCCGATCACCGATCCGGTCTGGCTGGCGCAATTTGCGTTGAAAGAACATATCGCATTGACCGTCGTCGGTCCGGAAACGCCGCTGGCGGCAGGCATCGTCAATGTATTCCGCGAACATGGATTGAAAATTTTCGGCCCGACCAAGGAAGCCGCCCAGCTCGAGAGCTCGAAGGATTTTGCCAAGACATTCATGCATCGGCATGGCATTCCCACTGCGCAATACCAGACCTTTTCCGATACGCAGGCTGCGCATCAGTTCATCGATCGAAAAGGCGCGCCGATCGTGATCAAGGCCGATGGCCTGGCTGCCGGCAAAGGCGTGGTGGTGGCGATGACGGCCGGCGAAGCGCATGCCGCAGTCGACATGATGTTATCCGATAACCGGCTCGGCGACGCCGGCGCGCGCGTGGTGATTGAAGAATTCCTGAGCGGCGAAGAAGCGAGCTTCATCGTCATGGTCGACGGCAAGAATATATTGCCGCTCGCCACCAGCCAGGACCACAAGCGGCTGCAGGATCGCGACGAAGGTCCGAATACCGGCGGCATGGGCGCGTATTCGCCGGCGCCGATCGTCACGCCGGCGCTGCATGCGCGCGTGATGCGTGAAATCATCGTACCGACCGTGCACGGCATGGCCAGGGACGGCATTCCCTTTACCGGCTTCCTGTACGCCGGCTTGATGATCGACGCCAAAGGCAACCCGAAGACGCTGGAATTCAATTGCCGCATGGGCGATCCCGAAACCCAGCCGATCATGGCGCGCCTGAAAACCGATCTGCTGACCGTGATGGAACATGCGGTCAACGGCACGCTGGACAGCATCGAGCTGGAATGGGACCGCCGCACCGCGCTGGGGGTTGTCATGGCCGCCGACGGCTATCCGGATGCCCCGCGCAAGGGCGATGCGATTTCCGGCATCCCTGCCGAAACGCCGGATTGCGTCACTTTCCATGCCGGCACCACGCTGGCCGACGGCAAGCTTGTCACCTCCGGCGGCCGGGTATTGTGCGTGGTCGGCCTCGGCGACAGCGTCAGGATGGCGCAGAAATGCGCCTATGCGGGCGTCGACCATATTCAGTTCGACGGCGCGCAATTCCGCCGCGATATCGGCTGGCGGGCGCTCAAGCGGCACGGCTGATATCGCTCGCATCGCAGCCAAACATGACTTGACAGCCGTTCGCCCGTATCTGCTGTCATCCAAAGGCATGGCGGGGTACAATCCCCTCTGTGCCTTTTTGCTATTTAACCCGTGATTTCGTCCCCGCCCACTCCATCCACTGTCAAAACCTACTTACTTGATCTGCAAGCGCGCATCGTTGCTGCTCTGGAAGATATCGACGGCAAGCCGTTCATTACCGATACCTGGCAGCGTCCCGAAGGCGGCGGCGGGATTTCGCGCCTGATCGAGGACGGCGGCGTATTCGAGCGCGGCGGCGTCGGGTTCTCGCATGTGACCGGCAAAAATCTGCCGCCTTCGGCCGCAGCCAATCGTCCCGAAATTGCCGGGCGCAATTGGGAAGCAATGGGCGTATCGCTGGTGCTGCATCCGCGCAATCCGTATGCACCGACCGTGCACATGAACGTGCGTTTTTTCATGGCGGCCGCGCAAGGACAGGAACCGGTCTGGTGGTTCGGCGGCGGCATGGACCTGACGCCGTACTATGGATTCGAAGAAGATGCGCGGCATTTTCACCAAACGTGCCGCGATGCGCTGGCTCCCTTCGGCGACGATCTGCATGTGCGTTTCAAAAAATGGTGCGACGATTATTTTTACCTGAAACACCGGCAGGAACCGCGCGGCATCGGCGGGATTTTCTTCGACGATTTCAATGCATCCGGATTCGAATCCAGCTTTGCGATGATGAAGAGCGTCGGCGATCATTTCATCGACGCTTACCTGCCGCTTCTGAAGCGGCGCAAGGACATGGCTTACGGCGAACGCGAACGCGATTTTCAGGCCTATCGGCGCGGCAGGTATGTCGAATTCAACCTGGTATTCGATCGCGGCACCCTGTTCGGACTGCAATCGGGCGGACGCACCGAATCGATCCTGATGTCGTTGCCGCCGATCGTCAAATGGCGCTATAACTGGCAACCCGAAGCGGGCAGCGCCGAAGCGGCGCTGTATTCCGACTTCCTGATTCATCGGGACTGGGCGTGACCCGTCGCTGCATTGCTCTGCTCGGAGGAAGTTTCGATCCGGTCCATAACGGCCATGTCGCGCTTGGCGAATACTTCATCAAGTTACTGGCGCCGGACGAGCTGCGCATTATTCCGGCCGGCAATCCGTGGCAAAAGCATGGCTTGCAGGCCGACCCTCAGGACCGGGTGGAAATGGTACGCCGTGCGTTCGACCGGCAGCCGCTTCCCGTTACCATCGATCAACAGGAGATCGTGCGAAGCACGGCAACTTACACGATCGATACGCTGCGCGCAGTACGCGCCGAACTGGGCGCGACGGCCTCAATCGTTTTTTTGCTCGGCGCCGATCAGTTGCACCATTTGAATTCCTGGCAGGAATGGCAGCATTTGTTTGATTATGCGCATCTTTGCGCCGCTTCGCGGCCGGGATTCGCCATCGATGCGTCACACTTGCCGGTAGCGGTTGCACGCGAGTTTGCGCGCCGCGCCGCGACACCGGAGCAAATTCGCAATACGCCGCATGGATTGACTTATCTGGCGTCAAACCTGGCGGTTGATGTGTCCGCCACGGCAATCCGGGCCGCATTGCAATCCGGAGAACGTCCGGAATCGCTGATTCCGGCCACAGTGCTAGACTATATCGAACAACATCATCTCTATAAAAGCTAATGGAAATCAAAAAACTGCAAGCCATCGTCATCGACGCTCTCGAAGACATCAAAGCACAGGAAATTCGTGTATACGATACTGTCCATCTCACCAGCCTGTTCGACCGCATCGCAATCGCATCGGGCACTTCCAACCGCCAGACCAAGGCGCTTGCCGCGTCGGTGCGCGACAAGGTCAAGGAAAACGGCGGCACCATCGTCAGCATTGAAGGCGAAGATACCGGCGAATGGGTGCTGGTCGACCTGGGCGACATGATCGTCCATATCATGCAACCTGCGATTCGCGCTTATTACCGGCTCGAAGAAATCTGGGGCGACAAGGAAGTCAAGCTCGGCGCAGCCAAGCGCGTCTCCAAACGCACTGCGTCGGACCCGGCGGATGAAGAGGCCACCCCCAAAAAAGCGGCGCGCCATCTGACGATTACCCAGACCGCGGGTGACGATAGCCGGAAGAAAACGGCTGCCCGTAAAACGCCGGCCGGTAAAACCGCCGCGAGACGCGCTCCGGCCTCCAAAACGGCCTCGGCAAAAAAACCGGTCGGTAAAACCGTCAAGGTGGCAGCCGCAAAAAGCGCTGCCGCAAAAAAAGCGCCGGCCAGACGCGCGCCGGCAAAAACCAGGGCGAATTGACCTGCAGGCAATATGCAGCTTGTCATCGCCGCGGTAGGTCACAGGATGCCTGCCTGGATTGAAGCGGGATTTGGCGAATATGCAAAGCGCATGCCGCCGGAATGCCGCATTCAGCTAAGGGAAATCAAACCGGTCGAACGCTCCGGCAGCAAGACTGCCGAGACGGTCATGGCGCTGGAGCGAACCAGAATTGAAGCCGCCATTCCGAAAGGTTCGCGCGTCGTCGCACTGGATGAGCATGGCAAAGATGTCACCACCGTGCAACTATCGCAATATATGATGCAGTGGCAACAAGGCGGCAGTGATGTTACATTCGTGATAGGCGGTGCGGACGGACTGGATGCCGGATTCAAGAAGCACGCCGATATGCTGATTCGTATTTCCAGTTTGACCCTGCCGCACGGTATGGCGCGCGTGCTGCTCGCCGAACAGTTATATCGGGCTTGGTCAATTACGCAGAATCATCCCTATCATCGGGCTTAGTCAAATGAAACCTACAGACCAGAAGATTTACCTGGCATCGAAAAGCCCGCGCAGGCGGGAGCTGCTGCGTCAGATCGGCGTCGAGTTCGAATTGCTGATGTTGCGCGACAACGCGGCCAGAGGGGGCCCCGAAGTGAGCGAGGTCGTCCAGCCCGGAGAACTGCCGGAGGCTTACGTCACGCGCGTCGCGCGTGAAAAAGCGGAGTGCGCGCGGCAAACCATGTTCTGGCGCAAGCTGCCGATCCGTCCGGTTCTGGCGGCCGATACCACGGTGACCGTCGACGGCCGCATTCTCGGCAAGCCCGCCGATATGACCGAAGCAACCGAAATGCTTAAATCGCTGTCCGGGCGCACGCACCAGGTGCTGACCAGCGTCGCCGTGCAACACCATGACGATATATGGCAGGTCACTCAGCGCTCGGAGGTTTCCTTCGTTTCCCTGTCCGATCAGACGATCCGCGCTTATTGCGCGCTGCCGGAACCTTACGACAAGGCGGGCGGCTACGCGATACAGGGACAGGCTGCCCTCTTCATACGGGAAATCATCGGAAGCTATTCGGGCATCATGGGATTGCCGCTGTTTGAAGTCGCACAATTATTGCAACAGGCCGGCATTCGCGTTTTATGAGTGAAGACATCCTCATCAATATCACCCCGCAGGAAACCCGTGTCGCACTGATTCTGCAAGGCGCCGTACAGGAACTCCATATCGAACGCACGGCATCGCGCGGCCGCGCCGGCAATGTCTATCTCGGCAAAGTGGCGCGCGTACTGCCGGGCATGCAATCGGCTTTTATCGATATCGGCCTTGAACGCGCGGCCTTCCTGCATGTCGCCGACATCTGGGAAGCGCGACCGCACGACGGTCCCGCCGTCGCTCCCATACTGCCGATCGAAAAGCTGCTGTTCGATGGGCAGGCGATCATGGTCCAGGTAGTCAAGGACCCGATCGGCACCAAGGGCGCCCGCCTGTCGACACAGATTTCGATTGCGGGCCGCATGCTGGTGTATCTGCCGCAGGATCCTCATATCGGCATTTCACAACGGATCGAAAACGAAACCGACCGCGAACTGCTGCGCGAAAAGGTGCAGCGGCTGCTGCCGCCCGATGAAAAAGGCGGCTTCATCATTCGCACCATGGCGGAGGATGCGTTGGACGCCGATCTGCAAATGGATGTCGAATATCTGCGCAAGACCTGGTCCTCCATCACGCAGCTGGCCAAGACCAGGCCCGCGCCGACATTGCTGTACCAGGACCTGAATCTGGCGCAGCGCGTGCTGCGCGATTTCGTCGGCGACGATACCTCCTGCATCCAGATCGATTCACGCGAAAATTTCCTGAAGCTGCAGCAGTTCGGCACCATCTACACGCCTTCCGTATTGTCAAGGCTGATGCACTACACCGGCGAGCGGCCCTTGTTCGACCTGTACGGTGTGGAAGAAGAAATTCAGCGCGCGTTGGGACGGCGCGTCGATCTGAAATCCGGCGGTTACCTGATCATCGACCAGACCGAAGCGATGACGACGATCGATGTCAACACGGGCAGTTATGTCACCGGGCGCAATTTCGACGATACGATTTTCAAGACCAACCTGGAAGCCGCGCATGCAATTGCCCGTCAGCTGCGGTTGCGCAATCTGGGCGGCATCATCATCCTCGATTTCATCGACATGGAAAATGCGGAGCACAAGAGCGCCGTATTGAACGAACTGAACAAGGCGCTCGCACGCGACCGCACCAAGATGTCGGTATCGGGCTTCTCCGCGCTGGGGCTGGTCGAAATGACACGCAAGCGCACGCGCGAATCACTGGCCCATATCCTGTGCGAACCATGTTCGGCCTGCGGCGGAAAAGGCCAGGTCAAAACCGCGCGCACGGTGTGCTATGAAATCCTGCGCGAATTGCTGCGCGAAGCAAAACAATTCAATCCTCGCGAATTTCGCATCCTCGCATCGCAAGTGGTAATCGACATGTTTCTCGAAGAGGAATCGCAGCATCTCGCGATGCTGGGCGACTTCATCGGCAAGCCGATCTCCTTGCAGGTGGAAAACGTTTATCACCAGGAGCAGTACGACGTTATCCTGATGTAGCGGACAGCTGGAATGCTAATGCGTTTCGAGCATCGGCTTCAACGGTTGCCACACCATCCCGGGCGTCAGTTGCCGCATGCAATTGTGATGGCCGAGCGGGCATTCCCGTTGCCGGCACGGAGAGCACTCCAATCTCAAGGACAGCGACTTCGCCACGTCGGAAAACGGCGGTGCATGCTCCGGATCGGTCGGCCCGTAAATCGCAACGATCGGCCGGTTCAGTGCGGAAGCGATGTGCAGCAAGCCGGAATCGTTGCTGACCACTGCATCCGCCTGTGCAATCAGTGCTATCGCCTGATCGAGCGATGTGATGCCGGCAAAGTCATGCACGTGCGGCGCGCTTGCGGCGATTTCTTCGCACACTTCCCTATCCTTGCCTGAGCCCAGCAGCGCGATCTGCGCCTCGGGATGCGCATGCCGGATCGTGTCGGCCAACTGCGCAAAATGGGATGCCGGCCAACGCTTGGCCGAGCCGAATTCGGCCCCCGGCGCAAATACGACCAGAGGTCGAGCGGGCTGCAGTCCGACCTGCGCCAGCGTCTTGTCGATCTGTTGCCGCGATACGCGCAATGCCGGGCGCGGCAGGGCCGACGGCGAAGGCGCAGCGGCGCTCGGGGCCTGCGCCAGCGCCGCATAAAACGACACCATCGGACGCGGTGCGCGGCGCTTGTCGCGATGCATCACATTGAGCAGACCGTATCGCATTTCGCCGCGATAGCCGATGCGCCGCGGGATTCTCGCCAGCCACGGGATCAGCGCGAACTTCAATGTATTGGGCAATACATAGGCTTCCGCATAACCGCGCTGCTTCAGGCGTCTGGCGAAGTCGCGGCGCTCTCCGAGCTGCAATGCGCCATGCCTGAACGGCGCTTCCAGCACGGTATCGACTTCCTGCATTGCGCGCCATACAGGGGCGACCCAGCCCGGCGCCAGCACATCGATCGGCGCCTCGGGATCGCGCTGCTTCAGCAGTTGCAGCAAAGGCTGCGCCATGACCGCATCGCCGATCCAGTTGGGCGAGATGATCAATATTCGCGGCATCTTGATCCTTGATCGAAAGCATGATTGCGCAGCGCCGGAAAACCGTTCCATTCCGGCACCGCGCACCGGTACATCGAAGGCGGAACGGACACTATGCGATCTCCTTGGCGAACTGAAGATTGTATAGATTGGCATAGACGCCGTTTTGCGCCAGAAGCTCCGCATGCGAACCGACTTCGACGATATGGCCTTCCACCAGCACCACGATCCGGTTTGCCCGCTCAATCGTCGACAGCCGATGCGCAATCACCAGCGTCGTTCTGCCTTGCATCAGTTGATCGAGCGCCGCCTGCACCGCACGTTCCGATTCGGTATCGAGCGCAGAAGTGGCTTCATCCAGAATCAGGATCGGCGCGTCCTTGTAGATTGCGCGCGCAATCGCCAGGCGCTGCCGTTGCCCGCCTGAAAGCCGCATTCCGTTATCGCCGATCGGCGTTTCCAGACCCTGCGGCAGATTGGCGATCACATCCGCCATATGCGCCGCCGTGGCCGCCGCTTCCACCCGCGCGCGGTCGGGCGCGGCGTCGCCATAGGCAATATTGGCGGCAACCGTGTCGTCGAATAAAACCACGTGCTGGCTCACCATCGCCATCTGGCTGCGCAGGCTGTCCAGCGATATTTGCTCGATCGGCTCGCGATCGAGCCTGATTTCGCCGCTGGTCACCGAATAGAAATCCGGCACCAGATTGACCAGTGTCGATTTTCCGCCGCCCGACATGCCGACGAAGGCAACCGTCTCGCCGGGCATGATGGTCAGATTGATATTGGATAACGCCAAATGATTCTGGCCCGGATACGAGAAGCCGACATTGATGAAATCCAGCCGGCCGGAAGCCCGCTTTTGCAGAATCTTTCCGGTGGTGCGTTCCGTCGGCGCATCGATCAGGCTGAATACGGCTTCAGCCGCCGCCAGTCCCCGCTGCAACGGTCCGTTGACTTCGGCCAGATGCTTCAACGGCGCGAGCAGCATCAGCATGGCGGTGATGAACGACACGAATCCTCCGACCGTCGCCTCGCCGTGGCTGGACTGGATCAGCGCAACGACGATCACGATCGCCACCGCGCAGGCCGCCATGATTTGCGTAACCGGCACCGTTGCCGCAAGCGTGCTGGCCATGCGCATCGAATAGTGGCGCAGATTGGCGGCGCGCTGCTCGAAACGGGTCTTCTCGTATTGATGCCCGTTGAAAATCTTGATGACCTGATGCGCCCTGGTGGTTTCTTCAATCACCTGCGTCAGTTCCGCATTGATATCCAGATAATTCTGCGTGAGTTTCCTGATGCGTTTTCCCGTCAGACGCACGACGGCCGCCGTCAGCGGCAGCAGCACCAGGGCGACGATCGTCAAACGCCAGTTGAGCCATAGCAGGAAGCCGAGCAAAACGATAACCGTCAACGTGTCGCGAATCAGCGAGGTCAGTATGTCCCTGACCATATCGATGATCTGCTGGGTCTCGAACATCATCGAATTGATCACCCGGCCAACCGAACTGGTCGAGTAGAACCCGAGCGGCACATGCAGAATCCGGTTGAACATCTGCTGCCGCAATTCGTTCAGCAGCCGCGTGGAGACCCAGGTCATCATGTAACTGGTCATGAATGTCGAGATGCCCCGCAACACGAAAATGCCGACCACCGCCGCCGGCACGGTCCAGAGCTGAAATGTCGGCTTGCCGACGAATCCGCGATCCAGCAAAAGCCGCATCACCGCCGGAAACATCGGCTCGGTCGCCGCCGTCAGGATCATTCCGAGAAAAGCCAGGACGAGACGCTTCTTGTAAGGCCCAAGCATCCGCGTGGCCCGCTTGAAGTGCGGTGGAAATCTCATTGTTCAGCTCGCAGTCTCATTACCTGTAACCCTACTAAAATGCAAATACTTGATAGATGCATCGATACTTTGATATGGTGAAAAAGGACTTGATTGCGGAACAGGCAACCAGATCGAAAGTAAAACCGATTACAATCCATGCGGCAGGTCGAAACAGGCCGATTCGCCGCGGCGGCAGCGGCAAGCGCAAACATGCCGCTCCGAAGACATGCCGCCTTGACCATCGAGCGCGGTTCAACTTTTTGCTTTATGAAACTATCGGTCATCATCATTACGAAGAACGAGGCGGGCAACATCCAGGCATGCCTGGACAGCGTTCGCTTCGCAAATCAATGGATTATAGTGGATTCGGGCAGTACCGACGGCACTGTCGAGATTGCGCGCGCAGCAGGCACAATTGTCATCGAGACCACGGACTGGCCCGGATTCGGCCCCCAAAAAAATCGCGCTCTGGCTGCCGCGCAAGGCGACTGGGTGCTGTCGCTGGATGCGGACGAACGCATTCCGGAAGCATTGCGGGATGAAATACTGGCAACGATCGATGCCGCCGGTCATTCTTCGTATGCGCTGCCGCGGCTGTCGAGTTTCTGCGGGCACTTCATCCGGCATGCGGGCTGGCATCCCGATTATATCGTGCGCCTGTTCCGGCGCGACGCCGCGCACTTCTCGGATGATCTGGTGCATGAAAGAGTCATCGTCCGCCAAGGACCGACCGGCCGTTTGCGCACCCCGATCGTGCACTACAGCTATCCCGACGACGACGCCTATCTGCGCAAGCTGGAACAATATTCGACACTGGGCGCAAAGCAGGCGTTTGCCGCCGGTAAACGCAGCGGCCTGGGCAAGGCCGTCGCGCATGCGTGTTCCGCGTTCATCCGTTCTTATGTATTCAAACGCGGTTTTCTCGACGGCCGTGCCGGAATCATGGTGGCGATCTCCACCGCGGAAAGCACGTATCACAAATATTTCAAGCTGATGCTGCTGACCGAAGCGGAAGCGTCGAAAAATGATGCTCGATAATTCACATGTGCTGATCAGCCGGACCGACAATATCGGCGATGTCGTATTGACGCTGCCGCTTGCCGGCTATCTGAAACGCCGGTTCCCATCGATGAAAATCGGCTTCATATGCCGCGGCTATGCCGCTGCGGTCGTTCGATATTGCCGTGCGATCGACTATATGGTCGAGATTGAAAAACTCGATGATCCTGCGTCTTATCTTGCGGATTCGGACGTCGATACCATCATCTTTTCCAAGCCCGACAGACGGCTGGCGGCGGCGGCGAAGAAAGCCCGGATACCGAACCGGGTGGGAACCAGCCATCGGCTTTTCAACTGGCTGTACTGCAACCGGCTAGCGCATTTCAGCAGAGTCAAATCATCGTTGCATGAGGCGCAGCTGAATTTCGAATTGCTGCGGCCGCTGGGCATCGATTTCATTCCGGAGCTTGATGAAATACCGGCGCTCTATCAGCTGGGCGCACCGCCTGCGGAACCGGTGCGGGCGCATTTGCCGGACAATCAGTTCAACCTGGTGATCCATCCGAAATCGAACGGCAACGGCCGCGAATGGCCGATCGGTCACTATGCCGAACTGGCGCGCATGCTGCGTGGTGATCACGACATCCATTTGTGGATTACCGGCAGCGAACGCGAAGGAGAATGGATCAGGCAGCATGCGGCGGATCTGGCCGGCATGCCGAACGTGACCGATCTGTGCGGCAGATTTTCACTCGACGAACTGACCGCGTTCATCAATGCGGCAAACGGCCTGATTGCCAGCGGCACCGGCCCGCTTCATATTTCCGCCGCGCTGGGCAAACCCACGCTGGGATTATTTCCGCCGATGCGGCCGATCGATCCCGGCCGCTGGGGCGCGCTGGGCGCGAAGGCGGAAGTCCTGTGCCAGGATCAAGTCTGCGGCGGCTGCAAGGACCCGGCGACCTGCGCATGCATGCGCAGCATCACGCCCGGCCAGGTTTCGGAAATAGTTCTGAAGTGGAAGAAGAACAGCATTGCGGACAAAGCGCTGTCCTGAGCCTCGTTCATTCATCGTCTTGCGCTAAAATTTGTCCCAATCGAATGCAGTAGGCAATCCCGGCACGAGAATTCATGCGTGATATAAGGATTCGCAAGGATTCGCCATGGAGCGCGATCTCATATCCTCGTTCAATTTGATCTGATTCAATATTCGACAGCGGCGCTCTGCACGCCCAAACGGTCGACCAGCGATTGCTTCAATGCATCGACCGGAGATACGCGCCACTCGTCGGCCAGACGAATTTCGCAGCCCACGCCCTGCCGAGTGTAGCGCATCGTGAGCGGCAATCCGGACTGGGAGCGATATGGCGACAAAATGTTTTTGATCTGCGCCGCATCGATGCGATCGGATAGGGAAAAAGCGAACTGCTTGCCGAATTGAATCCGCGCGGTGGCGATGTCCATCACTTTTTCCGCAGTGATGCGCAGGCCGCCGGAGAAGCGGTCTTCCGACACCTTGCCCTGTACCGCCAGGAATTCGTCTTCCTTGAACAGGCTCTTGTTCGGATCGTAAAGCTCGTTGTAGATGGTCACGTCCACCGTCGCGCTTGCATCGTCGAGCGTGACGATCACCATTTTGCCGCGCTGGGTCATTTGAGTACGTACTGCGGCAATGACGCCTGCGATCAATCTGGGCTCGCGTGCTGGCGCGAGGTCGCTCAACCTGGTGCGGGCAAATCTGCGCGCTTCATCGGCGTAGGCATTGAACAGATGGCCGGACAGATAAAAACCGAGCGCCGCTTTTTCTTCGGTCAGTTTCTGCTTTTCATTCCACGGCGCTGTCTTCACGTATTCCGGCGGCGTATTCAGATCGCTGTCGTCGCCGCCGAACAGGCTCACCTGGTTGACGGAGGCTTCAGCCTGTTCCGCACATTCCATCGCGAAATTGACCGACGCCAGCAAAATCGCACGATCGACATTGAAGCAATCGAACGCGCCGGCGCGAATCAACGCATCGATCGTGCGCCGGTTGATCTGCCGTTTGTCGACACGCTTGGTGAAATCGAACAAATCGGTGAATGGCGCACCTTGCCGCGCAGCGATAATGGCCTCGATCGCATTCTGCCCGGTGCCCTTGACCGCGCCCAAACCGTAACGGATATGCGTCGCACGCTTGCCCGGCTCGCCGACCGGCGTAAAACGGTATACCGACAGATTGATATCCGGCGGCAGCAGCTTCAGGCCGCATACATCGATTGCATCTTCGACCAGAATCTTGATCTTGTCGGTGTCGTCCATCGCGAGCGACAAGTTGGCCGCCATGAACGCGGCAGGATGATGCGCTTTCAGATACGCGGTGTGATACGACAGCAGCGCATACGCGGCGGCATGCGACTTGTTGAAGCCGTAGCCGGCAAACTTTTCCATCAAGTCGAAAATTTCGTCGGCCTTTTGCTGACTCAAGCCATCCCTGGCCGCGCCGTCGCGGAAAATCTGGCGATGCTCGGCCATTTCTTCCGCCTTCTTCTTGCCCATCGCACGCCGCAGCAGATCCGCGCCGCCGAGCGAATAGCCGCCGACCACCTGCGCCATCTGCATCACCTGCTCCTGATACACCATGATGCCGTAGGTTTCGGACAGGATGCCTTCGGTGCGCGGGTCGGGATAATCGAAACGCTCGCCGTGCTTGCGCCTGCAGAAATCGGGAATCAGGTCCATCGGACCCGGACGATACAGCGCGACCAGCGCAATGATGTCCTCGAAGCGGTCCGGCCGCGCATCCTTCAGCATGCCTTGCATGCCCCGGCTTTCCAGCTGGAACACGGCGACGGTTTTCGCCTTCGTCAACAGTTCGTACGATGCCCTGTCGTTCAACGGCAATTTCGCCAGATCGAAATCCGCCATCGCCGGATCGAGCCGCTTGATGTAACGCACCGCGCGGTCGAGAATCGTCAGCGTGGTCAAACCCAGAAAGTCGAACTTGACCAGGCCGACCGCTTCCACGTCGTCCTTGTCGTACTGCGACACCACGCCGGCATCGCCGCCTTGCGTATACAGCGGGCAAAAGTCGGTCAATTTACCGGGCGCGATCAACACGCCTCCGGCATGCATGCCGATATTGCGCGCGATACCCTCGACCTGCTGTGCAAGCTCCAGCAGCTGCCTGACCTCCTCTTCGTTTTCCAGGCGTTCCTTCAGCAGCGGTTCTTCGTTGATCGCATCGGCGATCGTCACCAGCTTGCCGGGCTTGAACGGAATCAGCTTGGAAATGCCGTCGCAAAAGTTGTAGCCGAAATCGAGCACGCGCCCAACGTCGCGCACCGCCCCTTTCGCGGCCATCGTGCCGAAGGTCGCGATCTGCGACACCGCATCCTTGCCATAGCGGTCCTTCACATACTGGATGACGCGATCGCGGCCTTCCTGGCAGAAATCGATATCGAAGTCGGGCATCGATACCCGCTCCGGATTCAGGAAGCGCTCGAACAGCAGGTTGTATGCAAGCGGATCGAGATCGGTGATCGACAGCGAATACGCGACCAGCGAGCCGGCGCCCGAACCGCGGCCCGGACCGACCGGCACGCCATTGTTCTTGGCCCACTGGATGAAATCGGCGACGATCAGGAAGTAGCCGGGAAAGCCCATCTTGATGATGGTGTCGGTCTCGAACTTGAGCCGCGCTTCGTAACGCGGCCGCTGCGCTTCGCGCTTGGCTTCATCCGGATACAGCTGCAGCAGGCGCTTCTCCAGGCCTTCCTTCGATTGCATCACCAGGAATTCATCGATCGACACGCCTTCCGGCGTCGGGAAATTAGGCAGTTTCGGCTTGCCGAGTTCCAGGATCAGGTTGCAGCGTTTTGCAATCTCGATCGAGTTTTGCAGTGCCGCCGGCATATCGGCAAACAGTTCAGCCATCTCGGCTTGCGTCTTGAAGTACTGCTGGTCGTTGAAACGTTTCACCCGGCGCGGATTGGCGAGGATTTCGCCTTCGGAAATACAGGTGCGCGCTTCATGCGCGATAAATTCTTCCTTCGATAAAAATTCCACCGGATGGGTTGCGACCACCGGCAACTGCAAGCGGGCTGCCAACGCAACCGACTGCCTTGCCTGTCCTTCCATGCCGGGCTGTCCGGCGCGCTGTACTTCGATATAAAAATGGCCGGGGAAAATGCCGGCCCAGCGCTGCGCGCAACGTTCGGCTGCGGCCATGTTGCCATTGTCGATCGCGATGCCGACGTCGCCGAAATGCGCGCCCGACAGCGCGATCAATCCGCCCTGCGGAGTCAACGCCGCGAGCCATTCGGCCCGAATCTCGGCGCGGCCGCGATGCAGATTTTGCAGCCATGCTTTCGACAGCAATTCGCACAGTTGCAAATAGCCGGTGCGGTTTTTGACCAGCAGCAACAGGCGCGACGGTTTGTCGCGATCGTCGTCGTTGGTGATCCAGACATCGCAACCGACGATCGGTTTGACTCCTTTGCCGCGTGCCGCCTTGTAGAACTTGACCATGCCGAACAGGTTCGACAGATCGGTGATCGCGAGTGCCGGCTGCGCGTCTTTTGCGGCGGCCTTGACGACATCGTCGATACGCACCAGGCCGTCGACGATCGAATATTCGGAATGCAGGCGAAGATGGATAAATTGCGGTGAAGTCATGACCGTATTTTACCCGCTAGAAACCCGCTGCACGATGCTGATTTCGGGATCGTGCGGCACAAGTTTATAATACCGAGAAATCAATGACTTACCTAAACCGCTTTATGCAGTCCACTTTACTTTACGTCAACATCGCTGCTTATAAATTCATCAGTTTCGATGATACTGCCGCAAAACGTCCTCAGTTCCTTGCATTGTGCAAACAATTGAACCTGAAGGGCACGATCCTGCTGAGCCCGGAAGGAATCAATCTGTTTCTGGCCGGCTCGCGCCCGTCGATCGATCATTTTCTCGGATGGCTGCGCGCCGATCCTCGCTTTGCGGATATGCAAGTGAAAGAAAGTTATTCGGAAGAACAGCCGTTCAACCGGATGCTGGTCAAGCTCAAGCGCGAAATCATCACGATGAATCATCCGCTGATCCAGCCGGAAAACGGTCGCGCGCCCGCGGTCGAACCGGGCACGCTCAAACGCTGGCTCGACCAGGGCCATGACGACGCAGGCAAGCCGGTCGTGATGGTCGACACCCGCAATGCGTTTGAAGTCGATGTCGGCACCTTCGATAAAACCATCGATTACCGCATCGACAAGTTCAGCGAATTCCCGGACGTCATTTCAGCGCACAAGGATGAACTGGCCGGGAAGACGATCGTGACATTCTGCACCGGCGGCATCCGCTGCGAAAAGGCGGCGATCCACATGCAGAACATCGGATTCGACAGCGTCTATCAGCTCGATGGCGGCATCCTCAAATATTTTGAAGAGGTCGGCGGCGATCATTACAGCGGCGACTGTTTCGTTTTCGATCGGCGCACGGCGCTCAATCCGAAGCTGGAACCGACGCCGACCGTGCAATGCTATGCCTGCCGTGCGGTGGTCACGCCGCGCGAACAGATTTCGCCGCTGTATGTATATGGCGTTTCATGCCCGCATTGCGCGGCCGGACCAGCCGGTGCAGCCGAAGAAACCGCTGCCGCGGCTTGAATCAATTCCAGTAAACCTCTTCGACAAACATGAAAAAGCCCGCCGGACATGCCGGCGGGCTTTTTCATTTCGAACAATTTCCTTCGGCAATCACTTTCTGAATTGGCGCGCGGTTTCGACGATTCGTTTTCCGAACAGCCTGGCCGTTTCCAGATCGCCCGGCAATGGACCTTCTTCCGGCGACGAATCGGATGGGCTCTGCGCCATCGCACCGGCAGACGACCCGACGAAGTTGATGTCATTGCGCTGCGCCGCTTTCGAATTCGACGGCAGCATGCCGGTACCGACCCAGATCATGCCGTGCTGCATTCCCAGCGTAAACATGTAATGCAAGGTCGATAGCTTGTCGCCGTTCATCGTGGCGGAATTGGTAAATCCGGCAGCGATCTTGTCTTTCCATACCTGCGAAAACCAGGATTTGGATGATGCGTCGGCAAATTTCTTGAACTGCCACGACACCATTCCCATGTATGTCGGCGACCCGAATACGATCGCATCGGCGGCATTCAGCGACGCCCATGCCGCCTCGCTGATGTTGCCTTCCGCATCGATCGCGATCAGCTCGGTTGATGCATCTGCGGCAACCGCACCGGCATGGACCGCTTCCGCCTGCTTCTTGGTGTGGCCGTAGCCGGAGTGATAGACGATTGCAACTTTAGTCATGATTTCCCTTTGTTAAGACGTGATGAATGGTGAAGCAAACCGATTTGCATACGGCGCAATCGGACTGCAGATGGATTGCGAAGAAACGGCCGGAGACCTGCTTCTTCGCCGGGGGGATTTACCGGCTGCGGGTCATCGCGTGCGATACCGATCGACGCTCCATGCGCCGGCGCCAAAAGCGAACAGATGCAGCATGCCGCCCATGATCGACAGGTTTTTGATCAATGGGGTCATCTGCCTACCAGATCGAACAGCAGCACTTCGGCCTGCCTGCCTTGCGATAATTCGAGTTGCGTTTCATCGATGGCCTTGAGCGCATCGCCTGCCTTGAGCGCGATGCCGTTGGCGCTAACTTCGCCGCGAGCCACATGCAGGTAAGCGCGCCGGCCGGCCGGCAGCGGGATGCTCGCGCGCTCATCGCCATCGAACAAACCGACATAGACTTTTGCATCCTGATGAATCGTGACGGAACCGTCGCGCCCGTCAGGGCTGCCGATCAGGCGCAGCTGTCCGCGTTTTTGCGCCGCATCGAAATGTTTTTCTTCGTAGCCCGGCGCAATCCCGAACACGTTCGGTTCGATCCATATCTGCAGCAAATGCGTCTGCCGCTCGGATTCATGATTGAACTCCGAATGCATCACGCCTGTGCCCGCGCTCATGCGCTGCACGTCGCCGGGACGGATCACGCTGCCGTTGCCCATGCTGTCCTTGTGGGCGAGCTCGCCTTCAAGGACGTAAGTGATGATCTCCATGTCCTTGTGGCCGTGCGTGCCGAAACCGGCGCCCGCGGCAATGCGGTCGTCGTTGATCACCCGCAACGGCCCGAAACCCATATGCTCCGGGTCCTGATAGCCGGCGAACGAGAAAGTATGATAGGTATCGAGCCAGCCATGATTGACATGGCCGCGGTCTTCACTCTTGCGCAGTTCGATCATTTTGCCGCCTCCGTCGATACAAATAGTCCGCACAAACATATTGCTGAAGGTTGAACTATAAACCCTCATCAATCTTTAAATAAGGGCATAATTTCAGATAAGTTATTCAATTATTTTGAACGATATTTTCTGCCATGAACCTGACCCTGGAAGCCTTGCGCATTCTTGATTCGATCGATCGCATGGGCAGCTTTGCCTCTGCCGCCGTAGAACTCGATCGGGTGCCGTCGGCGCTGACTTACAGCGTGCGCAAACTGGAAGACGAAATGGATGTGCTGTTGTTCGACCGGCGCGGTCACCGGGCAAAATTGACGCCGGCCGGCCTGGAATTATTGATGGGCGGCCGCCACCTGTTGCGTGCGGCGGATGAACTCGAACAACGGGTCAAGCGCACCGCGACCGGATGGGAAGTCGAATTGCGCATCGTCATGGACAAGAGCATTCCGTTTGAAAAAATTTTGCCGCTGATTGAAGCTTTCGACCGTGAAAAATCCGGCACCCGCCTGCGGTTTTCATCCGAAGTGCTGTCCGGCGTCTGGGAATCGCTTGTGACGGGCACGGCGGATCTGGCCATCGGCGCCGCTTATGGCGGACCGGACATTGTACATATGAGCGGCGGATTTCAGACCCGGCCGCTAGGAAATATCGACTGGGTGTTTGCGGTCGCGCCTGCGCACCCGCTGGCGCGGATGCCGGACCCACTTCCGGCGGACATGATTCAGCAATATCGCGCAGTGGCTGTCGGCGATACCGGCCGCACTTTGCCCAGCATTACCGCAGGCCTGCTGACCGGGCAGGAAACGCTGACGGTTCCATCGCTCAATGCGAAACTGCTGGCGCAACTCGCCTGCCTCGGTTGCGGCCATTTGCCGCGCGCAATGGCGGCGCCTTATTTTGCATCAGGCGCATTGATTGAAAAGCAAACGATGGAGAAAAAACCGGACGGCGTTTGCCGAATCGCATGGCGCACGAGTTCGCGCGGAAAATCCCTGAAATGGTTTCTGGCCCGTCTTGCCGAACCCGAAACGCAGCGCATGCTGCTGAGCAATTGATCGAATGGCGGATACTTCTTACATCGGCCGCTTTGCGCCTTCCCCCACCGGTCCGCTGCATGCGGGATCGCTGGTTGCCGCAATGGCCAGTTATCTGGATGCGAAAGCGCACGGCGGGCAATGGCTGATCCGCATCGAAGACATCGACGAAGCGCGCACAGTGTCCGGCGCCGCCGAATCGATTCTGCAATGTCTTGCCGCATTCGGCATGCGGTGGGATGGCGAAGTCGTTTGGCAAAGCAGACGCAAGGCCTTATATCAGGCAGCCTTCGAACGATTGGGCAAACATGCTTATCCGTGCGGCTGCAGCCGTCGCGAAATCGCGGATTCGCGCGTGGGTGTCGCGTCCGACGGCGCCGCCGTCTATCCCGGCACCTGCCGCAATGGATTGGCGGCCGGCAAAACGGCGCGTGCATTCCGGTTGCGCGTACCCGATGCGTCGGCGCCGGACGAATGCATTGCGTTCGATGACCGCTGGGGCGGATCGGTAACGCAGCATCTGGCATCGGAAGTCGGCGATTTCGTATTGAAACGTGCCGACGGTTTCTGGGCTTATCAACTGGCGGTGGTCGTCGACGATGCCGCTCAGGGCGTTACCCATGTAGTGCGCGGCGCCGATCTGCTCGACTCGACCGCGCGCCAGATTTATCTGCAGCGATTGCTGAAGTTGCCCACGCCGCACTATCTGCATGTGCCGGTAGTCATCAATGCGAATGGAGAAAAATTGTCGAAGCAGACCGGCGCACAGGCGCTTGCTCCGGCGCAGCCGCACACCGCATTGATCGCAGCGGCGCAGTTTCTCGGCTTGCCGATTCGGCGGATGGAATCAGTTGATGATTTTTGGCGGCAGGCGATCGCCGGATGGGCCGATCGGTTTTCGATTCCGGCCTGATGTGATCGGCGAAGCAGGCTGAACGCAATCGGCAGATTTATCGTTTAGGCGTTCCGCCCAGCAGCGCCGCCTTCTTTTGCGGCTTTGCCGACGAGGTCTTGGCAGCAGGCTCCGCTGCGGTGGAAGCAGCCGGTTCGGACGGCTCATACGGCTTCAGGAACCACGGATCGATTCTTTCCTTGCGCGGCCCCGAAGCATGACCGCTGCGGGCTTGCTGTCCGCTCCGGTCCGCACGTTGCTCATTCTCATCGCGGCGCGGACGGCGATCGCTGCCGCGCTCGCTCGCGCGCCCTGATTGCGGCACGAATCCTGAAAGCTGGGCGGGCACGAATTTGTGCTTGATCATTTTTTCGATATCGGTCAGCAGGCGCGCGTCCTTGTCCGAATAAATCGATATCGCATCTCCTGACGCGCCTGCACGACCGGTGCGTCCGATGCGATGCACATAGTCCTCGGCGTTATACGGCAAATCGTAATTGATCACGCAGGGCAATTCTGCGATATCGAGACCGCGCGCGGCGACATCGGTTGCCACCAGGACATCGATCACACCGCTCTTGAATGCTTCAAGCGCCGCCATGCGTTCGGCCTGCGACTTGTCGCCGTGAATCGCGGATGCCTTGACGCCCTCTTGCTCCAGCTGCCGCGCCAGGCGCGATGCGCCGATTTTGGTATTGGAAAACACCAGCACCTGCTTCAGGTCGCGTCCGCGAATCAAGTGCGCCACCACATCGCGTTTGGCGTCTTCGTCGACCTTGTAGACGATCTGGGTTACGTTGTCGGCCGTCGCATTGCTGCGCGCCACCTCGATCGTTACCGGATCGTTCAGGAAACTGGATGCCAGTTTTTTGATTTCGTTGGAGAACGTCGCCGAAAACATCAGATTCTGCCGCTGCTTCGGCAACAGATTGATAATGCGCTGCAAATCGGGAAGAAATCCCATATCAAGCATGCGGTCGGCTTCGTCCATCACCAGGATTTGGGTCTGCGACAGGTTCAATGTCTTTTGCTGGACATGATCGAGCAGACGGCCCGGCGTGGCAATCAGGATTTCAACGCCGGCGCGCAATGCGGCTGTCTGCGGCGCCATATCCATGCCGCCGAATACGACAGTGGAGCGCAACGGCGTGTGGCGGGAATATGCCTTCACGTTATCTGCGACCTGATCAGCGAGCTCGCGAGTCGGCGTCAGGATCAAGGCCCGCACCGGATGCCGCGCCGGCGAAGCGCTGGCGCTTGCATGAGCCAGCAAAAGCTGAATGATCGGCAGCGAAAAACCCGCCGTTTTGCCGGTGCCGGTTTGCGCCGCACCCATTACGTCGCGTCCCTGCAGCACGATTGGAATCGCTTCCGCCTGGATCGGCGTCGGATGGACGTAGCCTTGGTCGGCGAGCGCGCGCAGGATATCGGCGGATAGCCCGAAGTCTTCAAAGCGGATGGCTGGCGCGATATTTTGCGCGGGGGAGGACTGGATGTCAGACATGATATGTAGTAGGCCTGCCATGAACCGAACACGATATCAACGCACTGCCAGATATCCGTACAAGGCCTAACTCTTTCAATCGGTTATAAGTGAATTAACGAATTAACGCTTTGATTACCAGACAAACTGATAATCCCAAGTGGTTTGGCATGGAAAAGGCCGACTGCTCTATATTGTCGTGCTTCCATAAAATAACTCTCTATTATACGCTTGAGCCGGGATATCGTGATTTATCAAGGCGCCGGGCATATTCGGCGTCGCTATTGCTTTCAGGATAATTGCCGCATTTCTCTTCGGAGATAATTCGGCATCATGAAAAAATAATCCCGCCAAGTCCCTCGGTTTTCTGCTCGTTCATGACTTTCACGCTTCCTTGGGCGTTGCGGTTACGCGCTTTCGTTCGGCTTCCCCGTTCTTCGCTTATGCAGTTTGGCCGCCATCTCCGAAGCCGGCACCGGTTTGCTGAAATAATATCCCTGGTACTCGTCGCACGCATGCTCGCGCAAAAATTCGAGCTGCGCCGCGTCTTCCACCCCTTCCGCAATCACTTTCATATGCAGGCTGTGGGCCAGGGCGATAATGGCCCTGACAATGGTAGCGTCGTCAGGGTCGGAGGCGATATCGGTCACAAACGACCGGTCGATCTTCAAGGTGTCGATCGGGAAACGCTTGAGGTAATTCAGGCTGGAATATCCGGTGCCGAAGTCGTCAATCGAAATCTCCAGCCCCATATCGCTTAGCTTGCGCAGCGTCTCGACCACCTCATCGGTGTTTTTCATGAGAAGGCTTTCGGTAATTTCAAGTTCTATCAGGTGCGGATCCGCGCCCGTTTCGTCGAGAATGCGGGCGATGGTTTCCACCAGATTTTTTTGACGGAACTGTATCGATGACAGATTGATCGCCACCCGGCACACGTCATAATCCTGGTCCTGCCATTCTTTCAGATGCTTGCATGCCGACCTCAACACCCATTCGCCGATCGGCACGATCAATCCGGTTTCCTCGGCCAACGGAATGAATTTGAGCGGTGGAATCATGCCCTGTTCCGGATGCTGCCAGCGCAGCAGCGCCTCCATACCCGCAATCTTGCCGCTGTTGATGTCGACTATCGGCTGAAAATGAAGCAACAATTCGTTGCGCTCCAATGCATGGTGCAGATCGGTCCCCAGCGAATGCTTTTCCTCCGCTTGCTGATTCATTGCCGGCGCAAAGAACTGGCAATTGTTCCGGCCGGCCATCTTGGCGTGATACATGGCGGTATCGCTGTTTTTCAAAAGCGTTTCCACGTCCTCTCCATCGTCGGGGAATACGGCGATGCCGATGCTGGCGCTGGTGCGCAACTGTTTTCCATTAATCTGATAAGGCGCCATCAAATCCGCCAGCAGCGTCTGCGCCACTATTCCTGCACTCTGAGCGTGGAGGATGTCGGGCAACAGGATGATGAATTCGTCCCCGCCCTGGCGAGCCACGGTATCTTCGCTGCGCACGCCGGAAACCAGCCTTGCCGCAACTTCTTTCAGCAAAAGATCGCCCACTTCGTGCCCAAGCGAATCGTTGATGGTCTTGAATCGATCCAGGTCGACAAACAGGACCGCGCTCCGGCTCTTGTTGCGGCGCGCCTGTATCAGCGCCTGCTGGATGCGGTCCTGCAGTAAATTACGATTAGGCAGGCCGGTCAGCGCATCGTGGGTCGCAAGGTGCAACATGTGCTGTTCCGAATTGACCAGCTGGTCCACCGTATTTCTCAAGCTGCTTTCCTGCTTTGCGAGCTTGTAGATGAACCAGCTTATTGCAAGCAGGCTCGCAAGCAAGGTAACGAAGATCAATATGGTTGTTTCATGTATCTGCTCTGCAGCCACATACTCGACTTTGTCGAGCGGTATGGTGATCGATAATGCTCCCAGCAACTGATGCTGCCGCCATTGCTTGCCCAGCGGGATTCCGCTTGCATTACGTAGTGCAATGATTTCCGGCCGCTTTTCATAGGCGTTGTGGCAAGCGACGCAGGACATCTGGGATGCGGCATCGGCGCGCAAGTAGCGCAATACCTTTTTCTCGTTTTGCTGCTCGAAGCGCCATATCGGCTTCCATTCGATAGGGCCTGCAGGATCCTGTTTATCCTGTGTTTCGAGCTGGGGCCATGACCAAGCGAGGAAATCATCGCTGATACCCTGCTTAGGCTCAAGGTTCCATTTGCTGACCGGTTTGTATTGAAATAGATTGGACGTGTTTATTGTGGATGCCTGGCCGACCAATTTCAAAAACTGGGCTGGGATCGGCACATAACCCGGCATCTTGCCGGAATCGACATGCGGGCCGAAACCGTCACGGGTAAGCTTGTCGGAAATTTCGCTGGAATATACCGAGCGGGCGGTCGTTGCCTGTGTCGCTACTATTTCCGCAACGCTGAGCGCTTGATTTTCTATGGTTTTTTTAACGGCTTCCTTGACGACAAAATAGGCCACGATGAAAGCAGCCAGAAATACGCTTATCACGACGAAGAATACAATTGCCTGTTGCGGTCTGCGTTTTATCATTGGCTCCACGAGTTCGGATCTGGCGAAAACGAATGGCCGTCCGAATCCTTATAAAAGATTGATTGTATTATAAGGTTGCGACGTGGAAATTTTTTACTGATTTTGAACAGTTTTAGTTGGTTTGAAGCGGCTGGGGAAACAACTGAAATAGCGCACGCATCGGCGCCCGGCGACCCGACATTCCGATCTGTTCTTCATGCGATGCAAGATGCCGATTTCTATGGCCGGACCCAGGTATTTCAGCTTACGCCTTCGGCCGAGCCATCCGGAAACGCGCTCCCGGGCCGATCTCGAAATAATCCGCCGGGCCTCCTCCTCTCAAAATAGGCCGCGCAGCTGCTGTGTCGTATATGCCGTCGATGAGCAGCGATTTGGCAATATGCACGCCGACAACCTCTCCCAGCACCAGCCAGGTATCGATGCTCTCGCCATTCGCGCCCCGCAACTGTATAAGCTGAGTCAGCCGGCATTCGAACGAGACGGGACTTTCGGCCACGCGGGGCACGGCGATCACCCGGGATGCCGCCGGAGTCAGCCCGGCAAGATTGAATTCGTCCACATCCGGAGCAACCGGCGCGCAACTGGCATTCATCGCGTCGGCAAGCGGCCGGGTGGCGAGGTTCCATCCAAACTCTCCCGTCTTCTCAATATTGCGAACGCTGTCTTTGCAACCGATGCTGGCAAATCCGATGATGGGCGGTGTGTAGTTGAAGGCATTGAAAAAGCTGTACGGCGCAAGATTCAGATGCCCGTCGGCGTCCTGCGAGGATATCCATCCGATCGGACGCGGACCGACGATGGCGTTGAAGGGATCGTGCCGCAGTCCATGCCCGCAGGCAGGCTCGTAATAGTGAATGTCATCGGGCATGAATGGACGCCATGGGAAGGAAGTTATTCTGCGGGATATTCGTTGCCATGCGGAGTATCCGGTCAGTCATCGCAAAGCGGCCTTGCGCTTCATGGACAAGGCGATCCGCTGCAAAGTATTGAGGTATTTCAGAAAAATCACGCTCGATAAAAGCGGAGCCAATACAGCGGCGCTCGATGCTTGCCTTACCGAATGCCCCAGGAACATTGCACTGCGCCACATCGACCAGCGGGATCATCGCATTGTACAGTCAAGCGCATTATCAAGCCGATGCCCGGCTTTATATTGTGTGGGGCGGTTGCCGGCCCGGTAAAAATATACCGCTGCTCGCGCAGCGTATCCGGTTCTCATCGGAAAAACAGCTGCCTCATGGCGAATGTATAGTCCGCCTCGGTTGCCATCAACACGACCAGGACCAGCAGGCACAGCGGCGGCAGCAGGATGGCGTATATCAGCGCCAGCCGCTCCCATGCCATGTGCATGAAGACGGCGACAATGAGTCCGGCCTTCATCAGCATGAACAGAAGTATCAGACTCCATCTCAGATAACTCTGAAAGTGAAAATAATCAACCAGATACGACAGCGTACTGAGCACGAACAACAGTCCCCAAACCTTGAGGTAGAGACTGATCGGATGTTGTGCTTCATGGGACGATGTCATGAGCGGCCTCACCAAAGATAGAAAAGAGCAAAAATGAAGACCCAGACGAGATCGACAAAGTGCCAGTACAGCCCGGCGATCTCGACAATCTGGTAATTACCGCTCCGCTCATAGCGACCTCGCAGTACCCGCAGCGCCACGATCAGCAGGTAAATCACGCCGGCCGAAACGTGCAAGCCGTGAAAGCCGGTGATCATGAAGAAAGCCGAACCGAACTGCGGCGCACCCATCGGGTTGCCCCATGGCCGCACGCCTTCCTCGACGATCAGCTTGGTCCATTCGAAGGCTTGCATGCCGACAAACGTGGCTCCGAATGCGGCGGTGACAAACATCAGCGCAGCTGTGCGGACACGATTGCGCCGGTATGCGAAATTGACTGCCATCGCCATGGTGCCGCTGCTGCTGATCAGCACGAAGGTCATGATGGCGATCAGGATGAGCGGCACCTCGGCGCCGCCTATATTAAGTGCAAACACCTTGCTCGGATTGGGCCAGGGCACGGTGCTGGCGATGCGTACCGTCATGTAACTAATCAGGAAGCAGCTGAAGATAAAAGTGTCGGAGAGCAGGAATATCCACATCATCGCCTTGCCCCATGGCACATCGAAAGCATGCCGGTCGGATGACCAGTCCGTTACCAGATTCTGCCAACCGCCGGGCGAAGCCGGCGATGTGTCCTGCAATGGCGAGTTCGGCGCATTCATGGATACTCTCTGATTTTCGCCGTCAGCGCGTGCCGCAGATGAAGCGGACCACGTCGGGCGTAAGCCAGCCCAGGGTCGCGACCAGCACTACCCACACTGCCAGCAAAAAATGCCAATAGCGCGCGCACAAGGTGATGTGCAACGCGACGCGTGCCGGGTCGTCATTGCGCCACGCACTGCGTGCGGCGAACCCCAAGCCGACGAGGCCGCCTGCCACATGCAGCGCATGCATGGCTGTCAACAGATAAAAAAAACTGCCCGCCGGGTTCCCGGCCGGCATTACATGCATGGCCTGCAGTGCTTGCCACGCCCATAACTGGGCGCCCAGGAAAGCCAGCGAAAAAGCGCCGCCCGCCAGCAGCCGGGTGCGCGCGTATGCCAACCGCGCATGGCGCGCCGCCGCGCTTGCCCGCTGCAGCATCACACTGCCGGTCAGCAGCAATGCCGTGCTGAGCCAGAGCTGCTGCGGCATGACGATCGGAGACCAGTCAGCGCCATCCATGCGCATTACATAGGCCGCAATGAACAGCGAGAACAGGGTTGTCGCAACGCTCATGAACACCCATAACCCGATGCCGGCGGCAGCGCCGTAACGGTCGAAATACCGCCTGGCAGGACCGGATGGGGCCACGTGACCGTCTACGGCCGCTCTCAAGATGACGGACGGATTCATGTGGTTGCCCCCCTTGCGGTATACGGTTCGAGTGCCGCATCTCCGGCCTCGACCGGCGCGTTCTGCGCGATGAAATCTTCCGGCGCACCCGGCACGCTATAGGAATAGGCCCCGCGACAGACCACCGGTAACCGAGGTCCCCAATTGCCATGGCCGGGAGGCGTCGCCGGCGTCTGCCATTCCAGCGAAGCGGCACGCCATGGATTGGCGTCGGCGCGCTTGCCGCGGAAGACGCTCCAGACAAGATTGCCGATAAACACCAGCTGAACGATGGCGACAATCATCGCGATTACGGTGATAAACGTATTCAGCGACTGAGCTGACGGCGGAATGAACTGATAACCGGAAAAGGCGTAGTAACGTCTCGGCATGCCGAGGATGCCAAGGTAGTGCATCGGAAAGAAAATGGCATAGGTGCCGAGGAAAGTGACCCAGAAATGCAGCCGGCCAAGCGCCTCGTTCATCATGCGGCCGCTGATCTTGGGGAACCAGTGATAGATGCCGCCGAAAATCACCAGAAGGGGCGCCACACCCATCACCATATGGAAGTGCGCCACCACAAAATAGGTATTCGATAGCGGAATATCGACACTTACGTTGCCCAGAAAAAGCCCCGTCAGTCCGCCGATGAGGAACGTGCTGATAAAGGCCAGTGCAAACAGCATCGGCACCGACAGGTGGATGTCGCCATGCCACAGCGTCAGCACCCAGTTATAGACCTTGATGGCGGTCGGTACAGCGATGATCAGAGTGGTGGTGGCGAAGAAAAAGCCGAAATACGGATTCATGCCGCTGACGAACATGTGATGAGCCCACACCACGACGGAGAGCACGCCGATGGCGAGAATTGCCCATACCATGGTGCGATAGCCAAAAATGCTCTTGCGCGCGTGGACACTGATCAGGTCCGATACGATGCCGAATGCCGGCAGTGCGACGATATAGACCTCGGGATGACCGAAAAACCAGAACAGGTGCTGGAACAGCAGCGGACTCCCTCCCTTGTAGGCCGTCACTTGCCCCATCGACACCAGCGACGGCATGAAGAAGCTGGTGCCGAGTACCTTGTCCAACAGCATCATCACACCGCTGACGAATAGCGCCGGAAAGGCCAGCAGCGCCAGAATGGTAGCGACAAAAATGCCCCATACCGTCAGGGGCATGCGCAGCAAGGTCATCCCCTCGGTGCGCGCCTGCAATACCGTGGTGACGTAATTCAGCCCGCCCATCGTCGTGGCCACGATAAAGATCAGCAACGATACCAGCATGAAGATGATGCCCAAGTCGTAACCCGGCGTGCCTGGCAGAATGGTCTGCGGCGGATACAGTGTCCAGCCCGCGCCGGTCGGACCGCCCGGTACGAAGAAACTCGCCATCAGCACCAGCACCGACAACAGATAGACCCAGAAACTCAACATGTTGAGGTAAGGGAACACCATATCCCGCGCTCCCACCATCAGTGGAATCAGATAATTGCCGAAGCCTCCAAGGAACAATGCAGTGAGCAGGTAGATCACCATGATCATGCCGTGCATCGTCATGAACTGATAATAATGCGGAGCATCGATGAAAGGAAATCGGTCGGGAAACCCAAGCTGCAACCGCATCAGGTTGGACAGTGCCACCCCTACCAGTCCCACCGCAATGGCGACGGTGGAATACTGGATGGCAATCACCTTATGGTCCTGGCTCCACACATATTTCGTCCAGAAGCTTTGCGGCTTGTTCCCGCCGTGGCCGGTATCAGTCATGGTATGTCTCGCTTTGCATTCTTGCGTTCATTTCTGGGCCTTCGTCGGGGAAGCGGCCGATGCCGGGCTCCCGTAAGACTTGATGTAGGCCACCAGCGCGGCCAGTTCGTCGTCGGTCATCTCGATCTTCGGCATGATCGGCGCGAAGCCTTTCACTACCCGGGCTTGCGGGTTTCGGATGAAATCCTTCAGGTAGGCCTCGTCCACCAGCGCGGTGGATCCGTCGGCCATGGTTTCAGTCTTGCCGAAGAGACCTTTCCACGTCGGCCCCACGCTACTGCCGCCATCGATCGTGTGGCAGGCGACACAGCCTTTTGATTGCGCCAGCGCCTGCCCCTGGACCGCACGCCGGTCGGCCGGGATAGCCGTGCCGCCACTGCTTGGCGCGGCCATCGTCGAGGCGAAGGTGGGCTGCGCCTTTACCCACTTTTGGAAGACGGCATCTTCTTCCACCACCACATAGCCGCGCATGTTGTAGTGCCCCACTCCGCAGAGTTGCGCGCACAGGACTTCGTAGCGGCCGGTCTTGGTCGGAGTGAACCAGAACGTGTTCACCATGCCCGGCACCATATTCATGCGGGCGCGGAATTGCGGCACATAAAAATCGTGCAGCACGTCATGCGAACGCAGCAGCATCTTGACCGGCTTATTGAGCGGCAGATGCAGTTCGTTGCTGTTGATAAGCACGTTGTCGCGGCCGGCCGGGTCGCCGGGATCGAGTCCGAACGGATTTGCCGGACTGACGAAGCGGACATCGGTCCTGCCCAGCCGACCATCCGCCCCGGGCAAGCGGAAGCGCCATTGCCATTGCTGACCGACCACTTCCACTATGAGCGCATTGTGCGGCGGACTTATATATTCGGCGTAGACAAACAAGCCAGGCGCCAGCAGTGCCATGATGCCGAGCGTGGTGCCACCGATTAACCAGCGCTCCAGCTTCTTGTTGTCGGGCTCATAGGCCGCGCGGCGGCCCTTGCGATGGCGAAAGCGCAGCAGCGTGTACGCGACAAAAAGATTGATGACGACAAAAAAGAAACCGGTGATTACCAGCGTGATCGTCAAAGTGTCGTCCATCTGTTGCCAGTTGGAAGCAAGCGGCGTCGCCTGCCACGGGCTGACAAAATGGAACAGCAGCGTAGCGATGACGACCACGACGAGCACGATGGCCATGGCCATATCAATCCTCATCCACGCGGGCAGAAAGCCGCCGGAACGGCGCAACGTCGTCAGCGCCTTTCTGACGCCCGGCTCGCTTCAATTCCGCGTCGGCTTGAAGCGATGATGCATCTTAATACATCCGGCATGCTGCGCAAGCCGTCATGCGATCAAAGATGAAAAGCAAGGCCCTTCATCTGTGGTTATCGTCGTTCTGCCACCTGCCTGCTTGCAGATGTACTGCGTTGTCACTCCGCGCTGCGGTCTTCGAGTTGCCAGTACAAAATCCCAGCCGTCATGCCGAAAATCAGATGGGCCGCCAAAGTCGACCAGGTACGCATACCGGCAAACCACGAAAAGAACTGAGCCATGCCGTAGAAGTTGAACAGATACAATGCCAGACCGAACACTGCACCGGTCAACAGCACCATGCCCACGCTCGAATCGAGATGGAACGCAGCGATGATGGTAGCCAGGACCATACCGAAAATGATACCCAGCACATAGTGGATGATGAGCGCCATAGCCACGACGCTGAAGCTGAACTCAGTCGCTTGCAGCGCGTCCCGCCCCATCACGATGGAGGCGATCATGTGGGAAGTACCCCACGGACTGATGCCGAGAACCATGGTTGACCAGAGCAGTTCCAGCACCATCAGGACCGCGCCGGCAGCAAACCCGGAAACCGCCGCCGCAAGCCAGTTTGGCGCACGACGCTCCAGACGATGGGAATGCATCTGAAGTTCCATAGCAGCCTCCTGAAAAAGCGATAGCAATCGAGGAAATTTCTGGCGTTTTTTTGCGCGCGTAACGACCAAGCGTCCGCAGGCGTGGCATTTAGTTTAAAGTATAGTAAAGATATTTTGACATGCAAATCTACAACTCATCGTTGGCGGCACGGGCAGCAATATGGCAATGCTGTTTCGAATAGAGCCTGTCCCGCCTACAGCAAAAGAGACATGCTTGCGCCTGCCTCTTCAGCGAATTTCTTCTCGGCTATTCGGGATGACGGCACAATCTGCAAATCAGGTTTGCACGCGCACTGGAACGCAAAAAGAGCCGGCTTTGCTCTTCCTACGGAAAAGTGGGTATATGCGAGTCCTCCCCTTTGAATTGTATTTCAGCATGCTTGGCCAACATTTCTTCAATTTCGGTTACGCGACGTGACGGCACGTCCACAATCAGCAGGATTTTGCCGCGTTCGATTTCAGGATAGAACGCAGCCAGTCGAGAATTCGGCACTGCCGCTGCCGCCATGCTTGCCGCCCAACCGCCGAAGGCGATGCCAAAAG
This sequence comes from Herminiimonas sp., assembly GCA_028292665.1. Classification (GTDB taxonomy): domain Bacteria; phylum Pseudomonadota; class Gammaproteobacteria; order Burkholderiales; family Burkholderiaceae_D; genus JAQGLW01. Next base: position 355 of record JAQGLW010000050.1, on the reverse strand, counting down.
CGGTTGCGAACAGTATGAGCGCGGGTTTGAATGACACATAGTCAAAAGGGAAATTAACCAGCCATAGGCCAAATACTATGCCCAGTCCCGCACCGACCAGCATGCCTATTTCGGCGCCATGAACGATATCCGTTTTGTGGAAAAGGTTCGCTTCCGGCAGTTCGGGCGGAAGTATGCAGTTCGCCATGAAGTGGATATGCCGTTTCTCGATGCAGTTGATTAACAAATCATTGCGCGCCTGCATAGCGCTGTTTATGTCGGGAAGCAGATAAAAAAGTCTATGTCTCATGAGCGCCTCCTGTATTGGCCTGATCACGATTTCAGTATAGTCATTTTCGCTATATTTTCTATTGTG
>JAQGLW010000047.1 GCA_028292665.1 Herminiimonas sp. | reverse complement strand
TCCCCCTTCAAAATAAAGGCCTATCCAGAAAGCCTAGCAGGTATGGGACGATACTTCTTGAGATCGATCACAACATTCGTAATGGAAATAAAATCCGGGGCGATTCGCATGTGCGGTACTGCGATGCACTTGTCTTTGCTGTCTGCTTGCTGCGTATTTTCTATCTCAAGAAATGCGGGTCGGCAGAATGGAAATCAAGCACAACATCCCGGTTGTCATGTTGATGTTTTCCCTGTCGGAAATCCCAACGACCCGCCATAAAAACGTCGCGCGTAGCGAGTGAATCATGCACCGTCCGGATTCCTGCGGCGCTCTACGATACGTCAAGAGCTTTGAGAGAAACGGAGCAAGCATGCAGTTGATTGCCCCGCCGGAAATCCTGCGGGAAATGGCTGAATATTAAATAGCTGACGTTTAGCAAGAAATAGGGGTATCCTGACCCGATATAAAAGCTTCCGGACTGCCATTCGACAGAATCAAGCAAATCCGATAGGCCGCTCGATTGTTATCATGAATGACGAAAACCAAACCGGGACTGTCCATACGCCATCTGTTGAAAATGGCGATGAGAAGCCGACCCTGCATTCTGAAGAAACAGAACGACTCCGGCACAGGATAGCCGATCTTCTGACGCAGGTAGAGACTCTCACTGAAATCACGAAAAGCAGGACTGCCCCCGAAAATCTTGTTTTGCAATTGCGCGAAGCAAACCAGAACCTGGTAATAGCGACGTTGGGCGCGCAGGACATGCAGGCTAAAGCCGAGTCTGTCAATCACCGGCAAGAAGAATTTCTGTCCATGCTCGCGCATGAACTGCGCAATCCGCTGGCGCCTGTAGCGATGGCTGTGGAGTTGCTTGGAATGATTACGGCGGCTCATCCACAGCTGCCGAAGCTGCATGGAATCATTAGTCGTCAGGTAAGCCATATGACGCATCTTGTGGATGATTTGCTGGATGCGTCGCGCGTCAGCAGCGGAAAGATCACCCTTCAAAAGCGCGTGCTCCTGCTTTCGGAGATTATCGAGAGCGCCGTCGAAACCAGTCAGCCATTCATCGACAAGCGTAATCAGCAGTTGAGAATCGACCTGCCGGCGGATCCTGTTGTAATTGACGGCGATCCTGTAAGGCTTGCGCAGGTTTTTTCAAATTTGCTGGTCAATGCGGCCAAATTTACGCCGGAACACGGACACATTACGGTTTCAGCACGCAAGCTTGCGAATGCTGTCACGGTGTCGGTAAAAGATAACGGCATGGGAATAGCGCCGGATATCCAGCCGCTCATTTTCGACCTGTTCACGCAAGGCTTCCGTTCGCTGGATCGCTCGCAAGGAGGACTTGGGATCGGACTGTCGCTGGTACGGAACATCGTCGAAATGCACGGCGGCACCGTCAAGGTCCACAGCGCCGGAGCCGGTTTTGGCAGCGAGTTTATAGTACATCTGCCGATTTCCGCCGCAGCGCTGCCGCACGATGACATTCCTGCATCAAAAGCAATCCCGGCCCGCCACTGTCGAATATTGCTGATCGAAGACAGTGCCGATTCAAATGACATACTGAATGACTTGCTGACGCTGGAAGGGCATACAATAGCGTCCGCGTTTGACGGGACAACCGGACTCGCAATGGCAAAAGAAAACAGGTATGACGTCATTCTTTGCGATATCGGGCTGCCCGGCATGGACGGCTATGAAGTAGTAAGGCAGTTGCGTCACCATTCATTGAAACCCGTGCCTTGCCTCATTGCCATCACCGGCTATGATCAACCGGAAAACCGAACCCGCGCCACAGAGGTCGGCTTTGATCATTATCTGGTGAAGCCGGTTGCCAGTGATGTCTTGTTGAACCTTATTTCATCGAGTGTCCCTCAGTAATGCGCTGTTATTAATTTATGACGACAATCAACACTCAACGACACCCAATGATACGAAGGGCCGTTACGCGGCGGCCTGAAGCAATCCTGGACGTTACCGTTAATCTTTGGGAGCGGCTGGCTTCCGAACTCATCTCAATCATCGGCGAAGGGGGTTTTCAGTCGCTCTATTCAAGAAGCATGCACCTTACCAGCGCGACATTTCCATGGCTTGTGCTCAGCCATCCGTGGCAACGGGCCGATTCTCGATTCGCAGATTTAAAAATAAGTCTTGAAGGACGAGATTTCCCGGAAGCCAGTGAAGCAAGTATTACTTTGCTGATCACTTTCATCGACATACTAGCCTTGTTGATTGGCGAGCATTTAACGACCAGCATGCTGCGTTTGGCCTGGGGCGATGACGCTTTGGACATAGCTGAAAAGGAACTTCGATAATGAGTAACAAAGTAACCATACGTCGTCTGGCAACGGGCGTACTTGGTTTGGACGCCCTGCTAGGCGGAGGCCTTCCGGAATTCTCGTTTAACCTGCTTGCGGGCACACCGGGCAGCGGCAAAACCACGCTCGCGCACCAAATCATGTTTTCGCTGGCAAATCCGGATCGTCGGGCGCTGTTCTTCACAGTGCTGGGAGAATCGCCATTGAAGATGCTGCGTTATCAGCAGCAATTTCCCTTCTTCGACATCAGTAAAGTCAACCAATCGATCAAGTTCGTCAACCTCGCTGCAGACCTTCTGGACGGAGATTTTGATCGCGTATTGACACGCATCACCGACGAAGTGCAAAACTTTTCGCCGAGCCTTGTATTCGTCGATTCGTTCCGATCGGTCGTACAGTCGGCAAAAGCGACAACGGATCCGGAAACATTCGGCCTGCAGCATTTCGTGCAGCAACTGGGCATGCAAATGACAAGCTGGCAGGCGACGACCTTTTTGATCGGTGAATATCTGGCGCCCGAAGCGGAATCCAGCCCTGTCTTCACGGTAGCCGACGGCATCATATGGATGTCTCAACTGATGCACCGTGATTCAATGGTTCGCAAGATACAAGTCGTCAAAATGCGCGGCCAGGCGCAGAGCCCGGGCCTGCACACGTTCCGCATCGGTGATGACGGCGTGGAGATTTTTCCGCGTACGGTTCTCGAACCCGGCATAACGGCAGATCTCCAGATATCCGGGGATAAGCGTCTGTCGATGGGAGTTCCTGTACTGGACGACATGATGGGCGGCGGCTTGCCCGCTGCCTATTCCCTGCTGGTGGTAGGCCCATCCGGTTCGGGGAAAACCGTGCTGGCGACACAGTTTTTGGCTGAAGGAGTGCGTGCGGGCGAGCCGGGCGTCATTGCGGCGTTTGAAAAAAGCCCCAATCAACTGCTCAGCCATAAGCTTAACAAGCTGATCAAAAGCGGAAATGTCGGTTTAATCGATACTCGCGCCCTTGATTTGTCTATAGACGAAACCTTGCATGATCTGGTTCAGATGATTACCCGCATGAAGGCAAAGCGGGTAGTGATCGACTCCTTGTCGGGATTCGAGCTTGCGCTGGCTTCGATATTTCGGGAAAACTTTCGCGAATCACTCTACCGGTTGGTTGCCGTGCTGACCGGCATGGGCGTGACCGTATTGATGACTGCGGAACTGGAAGACCGCTACACCGATTTGCGGTTTAGTTCGTACGGGAATGCTTTTCTCGCGGACGCTATTCTTTTGCAGCGATATGTCGAAATTGCCGGACAATTCAAACGCGTCATCTCGGTCGTGAAAGTTCGTGCCAGTGCGCATAGCAAGGATATCCGGTTCTTCGACGTTGCCCACGATAACATCACAATCGGCGAACCATTAACGCACTACCAAGGCATTCTGTCAGGTCAGCCAATCAGCGCCTTGCCGCCAACCCAGGCCTGATCAGGAAAATCGGAATGATCCGCAATGACGTCCTCGCGTATGCCGGTACCGGCATACGCGACAAGTTGACTGCGGCGCGATATCAAACGGCGGCATTTCAAGCGGCATAGGCGAAAATCCGGCGGCGCCGGACGGATAGCCGGATGGATAATCAGCTGTCTCTACATCGCTCGGCGCCATCAATCCTTCAGGTCATGCGCCTTCCGCCGGTTTGCCAGAATGAGTTCAGCGTAAAAGAACCGCGGAGTGATATGGCGGCTCTTTCAGATGCCTCCGTCGTTACTATCGGGCTAGACTTTCATCGGCAGAATCACCATCTGCAAACCGTCAAAATGCAAACGGCGCTGAATCGCGAGTGCAGCCTGATTGTGGAGCAAGCGGGTGAACCAGTTATCCTGCTCGAATATCAGTTTGCTGGTAAAGAAAATCGCATTCGGATATTCCTTGCTGATATCTTCACACAGCTTCGTCACTTCGTTGACCACATCGGTGCCGAATCCGAGGTAGGCAGCCGATGCCATGCGATGGCTGTGGCAAAAATCCACGAAGAATTTGAGCGTCGCATTTGCCTCGGCGCGCATCTGCTCGACCGCACCTTCGCCGCCATAAGCGTGAGAGTCGACTGTGCGCGCATTGACGAAGATAAAATTCTTGAAGTGCCCGGGGAACATGCGCTGCACCCATAACAAGGCATGGAGGCCGCCGCCGCGCGAAGAACCGACGATGAACACGGCAGTCTGGTTGTCAGGGTCCGGAATCACCTGGCCGACGTGCGGGCCGAACGGTTGATTGGCAAACACCTGGTCCACTGAATGAATTGCGTTCTTGGTATCGCGATAATGATTGCGGACATAAATGCACAGCGCCGCGATCGCCGCGATGATGACGGCGGCGGCCCAGCCGCCTTGGGCAAATTTCTCGACGACAAGTACTGCGAGAATGCCTGCGCAGATCACAAATCCCAGCAGCGACAGGAAGAAACGCTTCTTCCAGTGCTCCAGTTCCTTGCGGTGCTGCCACCAGTACAGGCACAAGCCGAACAATGAAATCGCAAAAGTAAGAAACACCGAAACCGAATAAAGCACCACCAGCAAGGTCACGCTGCCGCGCGTCCAGAACAGGATTGCAAGCGCGGCAATGCCCATCACCAGGATGCCGTTTTGCGTTACCAGCCGCGTCGACAGGTAACGGAATTTATGCGGCACCCAGGAATCTGCCGCCATATTGGAGAGTACCGCCGGTCCGCCGAGAAAACCGGTATTGGCAGCGACGAACAGCAGACCCGCTTCGAACGCAAGCACGATGACCAGGACGACCTGATTGGCCCATTCGCTGCCCAATCCGATGTTGTCGATGATGGACTTGAAAGTCGATGCATTGAGTGTCTGGCCTTCGACCGGTTTCGCGTCCCACAACAGATACAGCAGGATGATGCCGCTCGCCGTGAACGCCAGCGACAATGCCATGTAGAGCATCGTCATCTTGCCGGTATGCACGCGAGGTTCGGCCAGTATATTGACATTGTTCGATACCGCTTCCAGCCCGGTGTAAGTGCCGCCGCCCTGCGAATATGCCAGCAGGAGCATGCCTGCCACACCAATCCAGCCGATGTTGTCCGCCAGCCGGATCGTTTCCGAAAGCGTATTCGGAATCAATTCGGGCAGATGCGATGCATGAACAAAGATGCCGTAAACAATCAGCACGAAATGCGTCGCAACGAAACCCAGAAAAATCGGCAGCAGTATCTTGATTGCCTCTTTCATTCCGCGCAGGTTCAGCATGATCAGAATGCCGATGAAGAATACTTCGGCCCATAGCTTGTAGGGCTGAAAGCCGAGAGGCAGCAATGACGCCAGCGCCTCCACTCCTGCAGCGACCGAGATCGCCACCGTCAATACATAATCCAGCACGAGCGCGCAACCGGCGATCAAACCCATATAGGGACCGACCAGCTTGGAAGCGACACGGTAACCGCCGCCGCCGGTCGGAAACAATTCGATCACCTGGTTATATGCCATCGCAATGACGAACACGGTGACCGCTGTAGCGATCGCCATATACAAGCCAAGATGGGTATGGGCGCCCAGCGCGCGGAATGTCTCTTCGGGACCGTAAGCCGACGAAGAAAGTCCATCGGCGCCCAGTCCGACCCACGCAATAAAGGCTACCAGCGCCAACGAGTGCCGCGTTTCTGTCTCAAGCGGGTCCAGTGCCTTGCCCAGAACGATCTCGCGAATTTTTGCCGGCTTCATTTATATTTACCCGAATTGCTTGCGTACGATTAGTCAAAGTAGGCGATGATACGCCTTTAGATTGCAAGGTGACAATGACATCTGTCAGACTCGATGTTGCTTCACCGCTGCAAATCGGCGATAATGCCGGATGTGTCGCCGAGATGGCGGAATAGGTAGACGCACGGGACTCAAAATCCCGCGGTGGTGACACCGTGCCGGTTCGATTCCGGCTCTCGGCACCAA
>JAQGLW010000053.1 GCA_028292665.1 Herminiimonas sp. | reverse complement strand
TGAATACGGTGCCCGATTTATCGCACAGCCATCCGATCAGCGGCCAGTCGCGAATATCGGATTTGGCGACGAAGCGGCAAGGTTGCAGGGAATTGATCACGAAGATGTCCAGCCACGATACATGATTAGCCACTATCAACGCGCGCGGTGCGGTTTGTTTGCCCGCAGCATTCGTGATTTCAACGCGCACGCCGCAAATTGCCAGCAGTTTGGTCGACCAGCGTTTAATGCGCCGATCGCGGCCGGCGGCATCGGTCAGCGGAAAGACAAGCGCGCAAGTCCACAAACCGATGAACAAGTGCAGCAGCACCCGCAAAACGCTATACGCAATCATGCCCGCGGATTGTGCTGCATGTCCGATATGAAAAGGCGACCAGCTTCATTCATCGCTTGAATACGACATGGCCTGCGACGATCGTGACTTTGACCTGCCCGGCCAGCTCATAGCCGAGGAACGGTGTGTGCTTGCCCTGGCTCGCGAGCGCCTTGGCTTCCACTTTCCAGCGCACCGCCGGGTCGAACAGGCATATGTCCGCAACGCTGCCGATTGCCAGCTGGCCGGACGGCAATCCGACGACTCTGGCGGCGTCCGCCGTGACCTTGGCGATGGCGCTGGAAAGCGGCTGGCGTGATTTATCGATGCATTCATCGGCCCATTTCAGGGCGAGCGACAACAACAGTTCCAGGCCGGTCGCGCCCGGCGATGCTTCACCGAAAGGCATGAGTTTTTCATCATCGTCGACCGGCGTATGGTCGGAGCAAATCGCATCGATCGTGCCGTCCGTCAAAGCCTGCCGGATTGCATCGCGATCGCGCTGCGCCCGCAGCGGCGGCGTCAGGCGGGCGTTGGAGTCGAAAAACCCGATGTCCGCGTCGGTCAGATGAACATGGTGAGCGCCGACGTCGCAGGTGACCGGCAAACCTTCTTTCTTGGCCTTGCGCACCAGCTCCACTCCGGCGGCAGACGATATCCGGCATAGGTGAACCCGCGTACCGGTGGCGCGCATCAATTCGAAAATCGTGTGCAGTGCGATCGTCTCCGCCATGACCGGCACGCCGGACAAGCCCAGCCGCGATGCGACCGGTCCGCTGTGCGCAATACCGCCGCGGCCCAGATGAGGATCCTGCGCGCGCAGCCAGACCGTGTAGCCGAAGGTTTGCGCGTACTGCATCGCGCGCATCAGCACCATGGTGTCGAAGATGGGCTGATCGGCTTGCGAGAAGCCGACGCAGCCGGCTTCGGTCAGCTCCGCCATTTCGGTCAATCCCTCGCCTTTCAGGCCGATCGTCAGCGCACCCAGCGGATACACATGCGCCTGATTCAGCGTCCGGGCGCGATGCGTCAGCATCTCGACCAGACCGGGCTCGTCGAGCACCGGATCGGTATCCGGCGGACAGACCAGGCTGGTCACGCCGCCTTGTATCGCAGCCTGCAATTCGGATTCCAGCGTTGCCTTGTATTCATAACCGGGTTCACGCAAACGCGCGCTCAGGTCGACCAGTCCGGGCGCAACGATCAGGCCGCTGGCGTCGATGGTCTTGTCGGCATTGAAATCTGCCGGCGCTTGTCCTACGCCGATGATTTTTCCATCCGCGATATAAATATCTTTTTGCGCGTCGATGCTGTTGGCCGGGTCGATCAGGTGACCGTTCTTAATGTGGAGTTTCATTTTTCCCTTATTCCATATCCTTCGATACGCCGCTTCGCGGCTACTCAGGACGAACGGTAGTTTTTTACATTACATCCCACCCGTTCACCATACGCCGCTATGCGGCTACTGAGGACGAACGGTGGTTTTTACATTGCATTCCATCCGTTCGCCGTACGCCGCTATGCGGCTACTCAGGGCGAACGGTAGTTTTTTACATTGCATTCTATCTGTTCGCAGTACGCCGCTATGCGGCTACTCAGGACGAACGGTGGATTTACATTGCATAAGTCCCGTTCGTCCTGAGTAGCCGCACAGCGGCGTATCGAAGGATGGCTGCACTGTAATCGCATACATGCCAGTGCTGTTTCACTTAGAAAAATCCTTCTTCGCCAACTGCTTCAGCAAAACAAAATCGCCTTTCACCCAAGCTTCCTTTTTAGCCCGTCCCCATCCCTTTAACTGCATTTCGGCGGCAAGCGCTTCTTCACGTGTCGGAAAGTTTTCCGCTTTCATCAATGTCACAGGCAGCCGGGTCGCCGTATACCCTGGGAAGGCACCGGACTGATGTTGGGCAACTCTGGATTCAATATCGTCGTATGTCCGATGTAGTAACTGCCATCCGCACATCGCAGCAGATACACATGGAACATCCTCAGTTCCCTGCCAGAATGCTCATCACCGCCATCCGCACCGCGATGCCGAAAGTCACCTGCGGCAAAATCACCGCCTGCGCACCGTCGGCCACCGCCGATTCAATCTCGACACCGCGATTCATCGGGCCGGGATGCATCACAATCGCATCCGGCCTAGCCAGCGCCAGGCGCTCGGTCGTCAAGCCGTAGCTCTTGAAGAATTCCTGCGCCGAAGGCAGCAATGCGCCGCTCATACGCTCGTTCTGCAGGCGCAGCATGATGATGACGTCGACGTCTTTCAGCCCCTCGTTCATGTCGGTGAAGATGCGAACGCCCATTTGCTCCAGACCGCTCGGCAGCAAGGTGCGCGGGCCGATCACACGCACTTCCGGCACGCCCAGCGTCGTCAATGCATGGATGTCGGACCGCGCGACGCGGCTGTGCAAAATATCGCCGACAATCGCCACTCTCAGATTGGTGAAGTCTTCCTTGTAGTGCCGGATCGTGTACATGTCCAGCAAACCCTGCGTCGGATGCGCATGACGGCCGTCTCCGGCATTGACCACGTGCACATGCGGCTGGTGAGTATCGACCAAATGCTTGGCAATCAGGTACGGCGCACCGGATTCCGCATGGCGCACCACGAACATATCCGCATGCATTGCCGCAAGGTTGTCGATGGTATCGAGCAAGGACTCGCCTTTGCTGGTGCTGGAGGCTGAAATATTCAGATTGATCACATCCGCCGACAGCCGCTTGGATGCGATTTCAAACGTGGTGCGGGTGCGCGTGGAATTTTCGAAGAACAGGTTGAAGACGCTCTTGCCGCGCATCAGCGGCACTTTTTTGACTTCGCGATCGCTGATGCTGACGAAGGAAGAAGCGGTGTCGAGAATGCGCGTGATCACCGCTTTGGGCAAACCTTCAATCGTGAGCAAATGCTGCAGTTCGCCGTTTTTGTTGAGTTGCGGGTTATGCATGGTCCACCGTCAGGGAAAATCGGCCATCGTCGGCGCGTTGCAGTACAAGCTGCTGGTCATTTGAAAGCGTGATTGTGTCCGCGACGAAATCAGCGGCGATCGGCAACTCGCGTCCGCCGCGATCGATCAATGCGGCCAGCATGATTCTGGCAGGACGTCCGTAGTCGAACAATTCATTGATCGCCGCGCGGGTGGTGCGTCCGGTGTACAGCACATCATCGACCAGTACGATGGTCGCGCCGTCGACTTCGAACGGAATTTGGCTCGGCTTCACCTCGGCATGCAAGCCTTTTTTCGCATAATCGTCGCGATAAAAGGAAACATCGATGAAGCCCAGGCGTTCCTTCAGCTGGAGTTCGGCTGCCAGCCGCTCAGCCAGCCATGCGCCACCGGAATAGATACCGACAATGGCGACATCATCCGCCTGCGCCAGGCCGGTTCTGACTTGCTTTGCGAGCACCTGGTACAGTGCCTCGGCGTCGAGTTTAGGATTGGGCATATTCATCGAAGTATTGTTGCAGAATTATCGCAGCAGCCTGCGCATCAATCAAATCGCCGCGCTGATGGCGAATGACAGCCGATGAGTAGCGTTCATCCACCAATACGGTAGCGACCCCGAATCGCCCGTGCAGCTGATTTGCAAAGCGTCTGCAACGCACGGTCATTTCATGTTCGGCCCCGTCGGGATGCCGCGGCAGTCCAATCACGCACATGGCCGGCTGCCACTCCGTTATCACGGCTCCGATCGCGGCAAATTTTGCGTCGTTGGTCGCGGCATTGATAATGCCAAGCGGCTGCGCCTGTTTTATTAGTGTATTGCCGACAGCGACCCCGATGCGTTTCAAACCAAAGTCAAAGCCGAGAACGGTTTCCACTAGGAACCCACCTCACGCATGACCGGCCTCGCCGCTCAGCATCATCGGGTCGATGCCCAGCAATTTGATCGCGGCGGCAAAACGCTCCTGAATCGGCAGATCGAATATGATTGCCGGATCGGCGTGCACGGTCAGCCAGCCGTTCTTGACGATTTCCTGTTCCAGCTGTCCTGCGCTCCAGCCCGAACAACCGAGGCTGACCAAAAGCCGTTTCGGCCCGTCGCCCGAGGCCACTGCTTGCAGAACGTCCTTGGAAGTGGTCAATGCAATCTCGTCGGTCACTTTCATCATTGAAGAAAACTGACCGGACGGGGCATGCAGCACAAAGCCGCGTTCTACCTGCACCGGGCCGCCGAACATCACGGGTTTCCCGGTGATCGGCGTGCGATTTGGCTCGATCTCGAGCTTGAGATCGATGCGTTCCAACAATACATCCATCGTCATATCGGTCGGCTTGTTGATGATCACGCCGAGAGCGCCCGCGGCATTGTGTTCGCACAGGTAAACCACCGTGCCGCCAAAAATCGGATCGAGCAT
>JAQGLW010000001.1 GCA_028292665.1 Herminiimonas sp. | reverse complement strand
GCAGATGCTGTATGCAACTATTTCATGAATTGAGAAAAGTTAAACAAGTTCGACTCTATGTCGGAAACATAGTGAGTTGATATTGAGTTGTCGTTCCAAGCACCGTAATGTGTCTCCGTGCGCTTGTCTTTGCACTGCGATGCAGCGCAATGTCCGGCGACACAGGATATCGAAACAAACGTTTTCAAGTAAAGCATTGCCAGCGCGTTCCTGGAATGATGTAGCCATCAAGGCAGAACGCGGAATCCATCAACCGAATTTAGGGGTCTATTGCAAATGAAAATCGTTGAATTTAACAGGACTTCATATCAACATTCCCCAAGGTCAAAGAGAGCGCACAACACGCATAATTCCAGGCTGTACGACGTCCGGAATATTCATATCAGTCTGAAACAATGGAGAATGCTCCACGCGGTCATCGATTGCGACGGCTTCACCGAGGCGGCAAACTATCTTCACCTGAGTCAATCCGCAATCAGTTATACCTTGGCGAAACTGCAGGAACAGTTAGGCGTTCCCCTTCTGAAGACCGAGGGGCGCAAAGCGTACATTACCGACGAAGGGCGGAAGCTGCTCGAACGCTCGCGGAACCTGATCCGGGAAGCGATTGAACTTGAAGCGCTTGCGGAGAATCTGCGGATGGGATGGAACTCGGAAATCTGCCTGATGGTGGATCATAATTTTCCGACCAATCTTCTGATGCTCGCGCTGCGCAAGTTTTCACAGTTTGCGCAGGATATCAAGATCACCCTGCACGAAGCCACCATGCATCAGGCCGAAAAGGCGCTGCGCGAGCGGACCGCCGACCTGGTGATCAGCCCTCAAGTGCCATCCGGTTTTACAGGCGATGCACTTATCGAGGTGGAGTATGTCGCGGTCGCCCATCCGGCCCATCCGCTTTTTTCGCTGGGCCGAAGCATCACACCCGCCGATCTGAAACGACAGGTGCAAATGATCATTTTCAATTCGAAGGACTTTATGCAGAACAACGGCAAGCATCATTCCGTCGGCTGTCTGCAGCCGTGGAATGTCAACAGCTTCGATACGGCGATCGCCGCGCTGCGCGAATGCCTGGGGTATGCATGGCTGCCGAAGCACCGGCTACAGGATTGGCTGGCACGGGATGAACTCCGGATTCTGCCGTTGGATGTGGAGAGCACCTACAAAACGAACTTGTACCTTGTCCAAGGGAACTCTCTTGGCTCGAATAGAGGCGTCAAAAAGCTGGCCGAAGTGCTATACAGCTTCGCCGCCCATGGTGCCTCGTCGAGCGGAATGGAACCGACATAAGCCGGACAATCATTCGTCGCGTGCGGCGGACGACTGCAACGGAGATCTGACACAACTTCATGAAAGCCTCCGAATTGATCGCCGCTTTGCAAGCGCTCGTCGCTCAGTACGGCGATCTTGAAGTATTTCGCCAGGAAGACGGAGGTGTGGCCGATACGGCCTCGGTGACGCACCTTGAAGAATTTTCGCTCCCCCCGGTGTTCCTCATCTCTTGACCCACACGGCCGGCGCCTGCTTTGCCTCGCGGTGCGCCGGCCGTGTGGCCGCACGCGACATTCCGCTTTTGCGGAAACATGCGCATGCGCTTGAGTGCCGGGAACCGGTGCCGCAGGCTCGCGAACCGAATGATGGAAATGCCGGCAGCCGATCGGAATTCACCAAAAATCGCGATTCGGCAATATTGCCTTCCGGCTTTCAATTTTCAGGACGGCAGCGTGAAGATTGCCGCGATGTTTTACATCTACGGGGCATCGGGGTCGGATATTTTATCGAGCAGCAGAGTCAGCTTTTCGTTTACCGTATCGAGGGTATCGGCCAGCTGCGCAAGCCTTGTCTCCAATCGATAAACCCTGTGCTCCAATGCATCCGGCATTGTCTGCGTCCCGGGCTCGCCATTTTCCGATTCGAATCGACATTCGTCTTCAGCCGGATTGCTGCCGGTTTTCCCGGCCTGGCGCTGCTGAAGAATCCGTTCGAGAATTTTCAAGGCCATCTCGTAATCGCCATTGGTCTGGCCCAGCAAATAACTGCAATTGGCGACAGGCTCTCCTGTCATCTGATGCAATTTCAAAGCCATTTGAGCGTTAACTTCTTGCATTGTTTTCTTTCAGAAATCACTGATAAAGTCACTATACGCGATGAAGTCGATGTCTGCGATCGGCAGCTTCCGGCATCGATCGCGTTGTGAAAATTCATCAAGCCGGCGGCGCATGCTGACTTTACCGTGAGACGGATTCGAAAGGATCCGAAAGGTTTTTGCGAATGATAAAAGCTGCAATGGTCAACAGGACGGCCAGGATGAGGAACACGGAATTGACCGTGTATTTCATCACGATAAAGCCGCCGGCGAGCGGTCCGATCGCGGCGCCTGTAAAACGGAAAAAATTATAGAGCCCGTTTGCGGTTGCCTTCTGCTGTTGGAAAAGATTGACCAGAATGGTGGATTGCACCGGCATGCTGCAGCCGAGCAGCAATCCGTAGAACAGAAGGAAAACCACAAGCAGCGGGATAGTCAGCAGCTTCGATTGCAAGACCAGCCAAAATACCAGAACGTTGATTGCCATACCGAATGTGGTCGTATTCAGAATCCTCGTACGGGTCCAGTGCTTTTGCCAGCGGCTTCCCAGGCCGACGCCGAGCAGCAATCCTGCGGTCAGCGGAACGAAGAAAAAGCCGTGGGATGTGGCCGGCAATGTAAACAGCGAATGCAAAAGCGCCGGCAGAAAAACCAGGAAAACGTAATAGCCGTACATCTGGCTGAAGCCGACCGTGATGATGGCGAAAGCCGAGCGATTGCTTAACACGCTTCGATACGCATGAATGCCGATCGGCATTGGCGCCACATCGGCAGGCAAGGTCTCTTCGAGCTGACTGCGGTTATACAACCACATGACAACGCCCGCCGCGGCAAGCAATCCGAATATCCATTGCCACGGGAAGCAAGAGGCGATCAACCCGCCCAGCACCGGGCCGATGACCGGCCCCATGAAACTGACGGTCTGGTACAGGCTCATCGCTTTTGCGCGTTCATGCGGCGCATAAATATCGCCGATGACCGTAGGCGCGACGAGCAGCGCCGTACTGATTCCGGCTGCCTGGATCGCCCGCCCGACCAGGAACACGCCATACGTGCCGGCCAGCATGCATATCAGAGCCCCTGCCGAAAAAACAATCAACCCGGGCAGCAGCGTCGCGCGCCGGCCCCATCGATCGACAATCGGTCCGATCACAAAGTTGCTGATCGCGAGAATGGCGGTAAAAAGAGAGATCGTAAGGTTGATCAGCAGCGTGTTGACATGGAAGTACTGTTCCAGCTGCACCAGGCTGGGCGTATAGACGGTTTGCGAAAAAGGGCCGAGGAAAGCGGCTGCGGCAACGCCGACAAGTATTTTATTTTTATTGATCATGACAAGAGTGACAGTCGAAATTAGAGAACGGATGAAATGAAAGGAGGTAAAGCATTACCGATGATCATGCAGCTTCGGCTATCCGGTTTTTGAGAGAAGCCGGTTATGCAATCCGATTCACCGGCCGCCTCAAGCCGGCCGGCCCTCGACAATGCGCAGGCAGGTTCTCGACGCGCGGCGTTCAATTTAAATCATCGACGGCAGGAGGCCCTGTGTGAGAACGGAAATATTCATTCAAAACGCCCGCTTCCAATCCAAGCGTTATGCAAACGATGAAGTTGTGAACGCCGCCGCCGGGCCAGGATGGCATCGTCTCAAACGGGAATACCATTTTCTGCACGGCCTGAACGACAACAGGGCAGCTCTCGTCTGCGACGCTGATCATGCCCTTTATCCGTAATATGCGATCCCCGTGCAAATTGACCGCCGCCTGAAGCGCCCGGTTGAAATCGTCGAGCCGCCACGGTCGATTGAAGCGGATCACGGCGGCATGAATGCGGTGATGGAATAAATACCCGGTTTGCTCAAGGGCCGGCCCGATGGCGGCTGCCTTGCTTGTGTTTTTTTGCCCGGACGGCTTCATGGCGGTGCGCAGACTCGCCTCAAACCGGTCTGCGGAGCCGGAGGGCGAAATGGCGCTCTGCAAGAATTCCGGGGTTATGTCTCCCGCCACGGTTCGCTGAATTACGGCCAAAGGATTGACCTGCCGTAATTTGGCTTCCAGTGCGCAGGAGACTGTCTCCTGCGAGAGATCCGTCTTCGTCAATAAAATCACGTCCGCCGATCCGGCCTGCGCCAACGACTCCGGATGCATCTCCAACTGCCGTTCGCCAAAGACAGCGTCGACCGTACACAATACGGATTCCAGGCAATAACGCTCGGAAACCAGGCGATGGGAAAACAGTTCGTTTATGATCGGCCGCGGATCGGCCAGACCGGTCGTTTCGATGACTACCCTGCTGAAGCGGGGAATCTGCCGATGCAGTCTTTTCCAGAAAAGGTCTTCAAGAGAAGCGACGAGATCATCGCGGACGCTGCAGCAGATGCACCCGTTCTCCAACAAGAGCGTCGTGCCGGATGCGCCCCACACAAGATTGTGGTCCAGTCCTGCCGCGCCAAGTTCGTTCACGAGCACCGCCGTATCCGACCAGGTCGGGAACGTCAGCAATTTGCGCAACAGAGTCGTCTTCCCGCTGCCAAGAAAACCCGTCAATAAAGTAACGGGTATTTGCCTGACGGGGGAAGACAGCTTCGTCGGGCCGTCTGAAGCAGGCGCATTATTTTCCATCGCTTAGTTATCCGGCATAGGTTTACGGGGCCCTGGATATCAATGCCTTGCTGCCGGGCTCCGGAAGATCCGGCATGTTCGCTTCGAACTATCTTGGCGCGCTCGCAGGAGGCTCCGGGGTTCATTCATTACGGCAGGACTTCAGCGCCACGGATCCACACAGCAGTGAATCGCATTGCGCTCGCCTTCTCCGCCGACAGTGCACAAGGCGTTTTCCAGCTGGTCCAGGCTGAACGTATGCGTACACATTTTATTGAGCGGGTATCGTCCCGATGCCAGGATTTGCAAAGCGATTTCTACGGCCTGGTAGCTGTGTCCGCGCATACCCTTGACGGTAAGATTCTTGCGGAACAACAAGTCGCTGTCGAATTCAGGAACCGGGCGCCCCTTTCTGCCGCATAACAATACCCTTCCTCCTTTGCGTGCAACATGGATTGCAGAGACAATGGTGGAAGGGCCTCCCGATGCACAGTCGATGACGAGATCCGCCATATGTCCGCCGGTATGATCGGCCACCGATTCGAGCAGGTCGTTCTGTTCGATGTCTATCGTGTAATGCGCGCCCATTTCCTTTGCCAGGGCGAGGCGATGCTGATCGGCGGAGAGTCCGGTCACGATGATGCAGCTTGCTCCGGCTTCTTTCGCGGCAATGACGCAAGCGAGTCCCTGCTGTCCGGGTCCCTGGATCACAACCGCTTCCCCTATCGATGCACGCCCTTGCAGATAAGCCCACTCCACGCCGTTTCCCAGAGGCAGCGCAAGAGTGGCTTGCTCGGCCGGGACGCCGGCAGGCACTTTATGAAACACCGCGTTCGGATGCAGATACTGGTACTCGCTGTAGCCGCCCCACAGAGAAGGCGCCACGCTGACAGGTGTCGATCCGTAGCGGATGCCGTTCCCCAGCAAGGTATCCGTTGCATCGCAAAGGCGAAAATCGCCGGTCCTGCAGTAGTTGCAGTGACCGCAAGGCAAATACTCTTCAAGCGCCACCCGATCGCCCTCCTTGACGCCCCATCGGGCAGCGGCGTTCGCTCCGGCCGCGGACACGAATCCAACCGTCTCATGGCCTAGAATGAGAGGCCCCTTGCTCTTCGGGTAGTTAAGAAAGTAAGGCCAGTCGCTTCCGCAGACACCGGTCTTTTCAACCTTCAGCAGACCGCCGTCGGATGGAATGGCAGGAAAATCGAACTCTCTTATTTCCGTGCGTTTGTTGTCCAAAGCCACTGAGGCCCGTACTTTGCCTTGCATGCAACGCTCCTTGAATATTTCTGTCTTGATCGCTGAAATCTTTGCGCGGATTCCGCCGCGCGCATCGTCCGTCCGGCACCGATTCCGCAGCGGCGGCGAAAGTCCGCAGGCTTAAACTGAAAGAGGCGACACGTGGGAGGTTCCTACGCGCGCTACCAGACACTCCTTCGCATCTTCCTTGAAAGACGCACCTGCCGGCAGCTGAACCGAAGCCGAACGGACGTAATGCGTGGCCGGGTCCAGAGCCGGCGGCGCAACACCTTTTTCCAGATTGCGCGATGCCTTCAGCAAACGATGGCGCGCCATGATGATCGCATTATCGGTGGACACCAGATTTTCCCTGGTGCGGTCCTGTATCGGTCCCATACCTTCCTGCAGCGACGCGTCCTGCATGCCGATGCCCTTCACGCCGCTGTAATAGCGTCCGGTTTTCTGCAACGTGCGGTCTATCAGATAATCGTTTTCCATGTTGGCGACAGGCCGGTAAGTGCCCGGAATCAATTCGGCATACATGCCCTCGCCATTTTTCATCGAATGTATTTCCGATTCCTTCAATGGCTCCGCCGGTTTATGCGTCATGCTCCACACCCAGCAGTTTTCATCATCGATCGGCACGAACGCATGGCCGTTCAAGGCATTGTCGCCGTAAGGCGGAATCATGGTGTACCACGGCATGATCCACTGTGAAATCCGCCAGTAGTGGAAACCCGGCTCGGCATTGCGGCGTACGCCGATCAGCAATCCGCCATCGGACTCCACCACTTCGAAATGCGGCTTGGTATCTTTCTGGTATTTGGCGCCTTTGGTTCCCTTGTGGAGCGGATCCGTGTGCAGTTCCCCGCTGTGCAGGAACGACACATGACTCGAATCGATACCGCCTTCCATCGCCTGCAGATAGTTGCTCTCCTGCAGACGCTTGGAAACGAAACGATTGGCGTCCGGCACCAGATTCCACTCGAATTCAGGCAATGGAGGTTGATGTTCTGGCGGTCCCATGTATGTCCAGATCACGCCGCCGCGCTCGACGCACGGATAAGACTTGAGCTTGATTTTGCCGCAGTAGCCGCTTTCGGCCGGTTCGGACGGCACCTCGACGCATTGGCCGGTTACATCGTATTTCCAGCCGTGATAAGGACAGCGCAGCCCCGACTCCTCATTGCGCCCGAACCATAGCGACACACCGCGGTGCGCGCAGAACTCATCCATCAAACCGACTTTGCCTTCCGTGTCGCGGAAGGCGATCAATCGTTCGGACAAGAGCCTTACGCGGATAGGCGGGCAATCGGGCGCCCCCAGCTCCTCGGAAATCAGCGCGGGAATCCAGTAGCGCCGGAACAAATCCCCCATCGGCGTGCCCGGCCCTGTCCGTGTCAATGTATCGTTTTGTTCTTTGGTCGTCATATTCAGCTCCGTAGCATAAAGTTGATTTTTCCTCGATCATTTCAACGCTGCGACCAGGATAAATCTCATGCCGATAACCGGCCTGACCGCACTCACGATTAGCCGGAGTGAGCGCAGGCGAATTTGCCGGGGGCGGCGCATTCCAGGCAAGATCCCGCCATTCATTTCGGTTTTTTGTAGGGACCGAGGTCGCGCAAAGCGGCATCGACAAAAGAGTTGTCGAAGATATCCTGGAAGGCCACTTTTGTCTTGATCAGGCCCTGCTCGTTGAAGAATGCATAGTCTTTACGCAAGCTGTCGGCATTTACCTGGCCATCGGGATTGCATGCATTGGCAATGATGGACCGGTAAATTTCCGGGTCCTTGATTTCCGTATATTCGGTAAGGATCGCAATCACCTCATCGGCGTTCTTTCCCGCGATCTTTCCGTCCTTCAAGGCATTGTTATAGTCGCGCACGCCTCTTATATAAGCCCGCATGAATTTTCGCGCGGCTTCCGGCTGCTCCTTGATGAATACGCCCGAGTACAGCACGACGGCGGTCTGTTGTCCGGGATAGATGATGTCGTTGCCCGCGACCCGCACGGCTACGCCTCTTTTTACCGATATGCTGACGGTAGGCTCGTTGGTGATGCTTGCGTCGATCGCCTTGTTGCTGAACGCGGCGACATGCTGCGGGAAGCCGAGGTCGACGACATTCACGTCGCTATATCGAAGCCCGCCTTTTTTAAGCGCCTCGTTCAGGGCGGACGCGGTGCCGGTGCCGGACGAGCCGACTGCAACGGTCATGCCTTTCAAGTCCTTGAAGCTTTTATAACGGCCGCTATCGACCAGATCTTTTCGGACCATCAGCGCCGAGAAGCCGTAGCCGGGCTGGATCGATCCCTTGTCGGCAACCACCTTCACGCTGATGTCGCGCGCGACCGCGTTGTACAAGCCCGCAGCAACGGTTCCTCCGCCGACATCGAGCTGCCCCGTTCCCAGCGGTCCGATCATCTTCGCCGCAGAATTGAACGTCGTGAAGGTCACAGTGAGTCCCTCTTCCCGGAAATACCCCTTTTTATCCGCGATGAAAAAACCCGCGTCGCTGCTGACGCTTGCAGTTCCGATACGGATTGTTACCGGAGCGGCGGATGCGGCCGAAGCGGCGGATGAGGCGAACAGGCCCAGGGTTAAAACAAGAACGGCGAAAGGCTTGCCGAGCCCTGCGCGTTGTCCGGTCGAAAACCATTTTGCGTAAGCATTCAGCGTCATGTCGTGTCTCCTCCAATGATTGGATATCAGGAATTCGTCAAGCCGTCTTTGCGCGGCTATTGTTGACAGGCTCTTATTGCGGCTTGATATTGCTCTCGCGTACCACGCGGCCCCAGAGCAGGGATTCGGCCTTCGCCATGGCCAGCAACTCCTCGGGCTTGTTCGACTTGAGAATCAGGCCCTGCTTGCCCATGCTTTCCTTGACGGCGGGATCGTTCAGCGCGGCGGCAATTGCGGCACGGTATTGCTCGACCAGCGCGGCCGGCAATTTCGGCGGCCCCCAGACCGCATACCAAGGGTCGACATGGTAGTTCTGCGCGCCTTGTTCCTGCAAAGTCGGGATATTGGGAAAGCCGGGATGGCGGTAGCGCAGGCTTCCGCCGATGATCTTCAGCCGGCCTGCGTGCTGCAATGGTTCAGCCACCTGAATCGGCATGAACATGGTCGGCACCTGACCGCCCAGCAAATCATTGAACGCCCCCGCGGAACCCTTGTAGGGAATATGCTCCAGCGAGATGCCCAGCGACTGCTTGAGCAGTTCCATGCACAGGTGATGGTGCGTGCCGTCGCCCGGAGACGCATAGAAGCTGCCTTTCGCGGCCTTGGTCCAGGCGACGAACTCGCGCAGATTGCCGGCCGGAACGTCCTTGTGCACGACCAGCACGAACGAGGTCGACGACACCTGCGTGATCGGCGTAAAAGAGTTGATCACATCGAAGTCGACGCTCTTGTAGAACATCGGCAGGGTGACGGTAGTCGCAGGAACGATCATGAGGGTTCCGGGATCGGTGGACTTGGCCACATAACTCATGCCGATCATGCCGGACGCACCGGGCCGGTTGTCGACGACGAAGCTCGCGCCCAGCCTGGACTGAACCACCGGACCGATGGCACGGGCGATGGTGTCGGGAGTCGTGCCCGGGGTAAGAGGCACCACCATCCTGATCATCTTTTGCTCGGCCCATGCAGCGCCCGCAACGGCCAGTCCGCCTGCGCCGATGCCTTTCAAAATCATTCTGCGTAATAAATTCATGAAGTCTCCGTTTATTTTTATTTCCGTGACGACGCGTTATGCCGCTTTTTCAGCTTCGAGCTTCTTCAACATCTTGTTGCGCACCAGATTCCAGAAGCGTCCGTAGTTCTGCCAGACTACATTGGCGGCGACTTCCTTGTCATCCATGAACGTGATCGAACCATCCGCTCCGGCCAGCATCTCGGCCTGGAACTGCATGCGCGCATTTTGTTCCAGATAGACGCTGCGCCCTATGGCAACTGCCAGGTCTTCGCCGACGACCACCGCGCCATGGCCGCGCATCAGCGCAGCCGGATGATGGGCCAGTTTCCTGGCCAGCGACTCGCCCAGGTAGGTGTTGCGCACCAGCATGTCGCTGCCTTCCTGCGCCTCGCGAATTTCCCAGTTGGGCACGCCGAGGCCGATGAATGCCGACATGTGGAATATCGGTTGCAGCGTGGTGTTGGTGCAGCAGAACGGAATCACCGAAGGCGAATGGTTGTGCACCACCGCCATCACTTCGGGACGCGCCTTGTATACTTCGCCGTGAATGAAGCGCTCGTGGACAGGGCTGCGGCCCTGCGCATCGACCGGCTCGCTGTTCATGTCGAACTCCATGATGTCCGCTTCGGTAACCAGTTCCGGCGCAACCGAGCGCGCCATCCAGAAGCGCTCGGGATTGTCGGGTGAACGCACGCTGATATGACCGTACGCATCGATGATGCCGTGCTCGGCAAGGATGCGATAGGCGATGACTAAATCCTGGAAAAGGTTCATGCTGGGTCTCCTGTCAATTTTCTGATTTGTTATTCGGCGACGATCTTGCCGCGCGTTGCAACCCGGGTCCACAGCTTGAGTTCGCTGCGCACCAGTTCATCGAGCTTCTCGGGTTTGCCGCCTGCCGGGTCCACGCCCTGCTTGGCCATCGCCTCCTTCACGTCGGGAAGCGTAAGAAGATGATTGATTTCGTTATTGATCTTGGCGATCACGGCGGGCGGCGTTCCGGCGGGCGCCATCACGCCATACCAGGTTTCAACCACCATCTTGCCGAAGCCCGCTTCCGAAAGGGTTGGCACCTGCGGGAACGTCGGGGCGCGTTCGCGGCTCATCACTGCCAGCATGCGCATTTTTCCGCTTTGCACCAACGGAGTCGCGCTCTGCAGCGACACGACGCTGGCTTGCACATGCCCTCCCATGATGTCGTTCAATGCGCCCGCGGTTCCTTTGTATGGAACATGAATCAGATCGATGCCTGTTTCCTGCTTGAATAATTCCATGCCCAGGTGCTGGGAGCTGCCCAAGCCGGGCGATGCATAGTTCAAGACGCCCGGCTGCTTTTTAACCTGTTCGACGAACTCCCGCACATTATTGGCCGGAAATTTATTGTTGACGACCAGCGTCATCGCACTTGTGCCCAGCAACGATACAGGGGCAAAGCTCTTGATCGGATCGTAGGGCAGCTTCGGATTGATCGCGGCCAGCGTGCCGTAAGACGTCGCGGCAAACAGGACCGTATAGCCATCGGGCGCGGCCTTGGCGACGGCATCGGTGCCGATGATGCCGGAAGCGCCGGTCCGGTTCTCGACGATGACCGGCACGTTCCAGCGCTGCGATATTTTTACGCCGAGCAGCCGCGCCAGCACGTCGGCAGTGGTGCCCGGAGTGTACGGCACGATGAACTGGATGGGCCGGGAAGGATAATTCTGCGCCTGGGCCAGCGAAGGCAGGACGCAGGCGCAGATCAGGCTCGTTGCTGCCAATAATTTTATTGTTTTCATATTCATTACTCCAGTCTCCATGGTCGATTGATCTAGTTTTATTTAGTTGGTTTGCCGAAAAATATGCACGACGCCTTCGCGGACTTCGGTGCGGTAGATTTTCAATGCGACCGAGCAAGGCGCCCCGGCGGGCTTGCCGGTGGGCACGTGGAACGCGCCGAAATGCAGACTGCATTCGACGACGTCGCCGTCGAGTTCCCCTTTGGACAGGCTGGACAGTCCGTGCGTGCACGTGTCATCGGTGGCATACACCTTGCCGTCGATGTTGTAGATGGCGACCGGCTCGCCCTCGACGTCGAACTTCCGGATGGAGTTGACGGCGAGATCCTTGACCGGACAAATGCGGTGACATGTTTCGCTCATACGATACCTTCTGCTCGATAGAGAGTGGATGGCCATGGGTCCTCGAACTGCAAGCGTAATCCCGTGGCGAACCATCTTTACTTAAACGGTTGAATCAATCGTCCGGCGGGCGCAGCTGAAGCCGCGATCCGCCATCTGAAACGACAAGCTAGAGAATGAAACTCACCGAACCCAGAGAACCCAATTCGTGGGCATCCAGGAAAACGCGGCGTTCCCGAATGCGCAGGCCGGCCTCGGTGCGCAGCAGCACATAGCGGTACTTGCCGACATATCTGCGGATCCGCTCATGGCGCCGATAACGATAACAGACAACGTTGGCGGTCACCGTGACCGAGTCACCGCTGCTTTCGATGATGCGCACATTGCTGATCATGCGCCGCGTGCGGGACTGCGGAAATTCGGCGTGGCAGTTCGGATCGTTGATGCGGATCACGCGTTGCCGGATGCGCTCGGCGTTGTCGGCAATCGTGAACAGGCTCGATCTGTGATTGCCTTGCAGCGCGTCGTTGGACGGCACGAAATATTCGGCGTCTTCAGTCAGGAGCAGCAGCCATTCGTTGAGCTTCCATTCGTCCAGCAGGTCGGCCTCCATAAAAAGGAAGTCCTCGACCTCGGCCCGCGTGACAACCGGATGCGGCGTTTCTTTTTTCATGCCCCGTCCTCCGTCATCAGTTTGTTCCAGTGACGCCAGAACGTGCGCAAATGGTGTTCGTCGCTATTGAGCTGGCTGCCTTCCCTGCTCATGCCGCGCGACATTTCCGACCACGGGTCGTCGCGCCAGTTGGCCAGCCCCTGTTGCACCAGCTCCAGCGCTTCGATGTCGTCGGGTGTCGCGAAGCCTCCCGGTCCGTAAAACGTCAGGAAAGCGTCGAGCCGCCTGGCCCGCGCCGACTCGCTTTCTTCCTTGGGCCCGAAAGCCCAGGCCGTGACGCGCATGCGCTTCGCCCCATCCGGGAAAAAGGTGCGAATCGTCACCGACGAACCATCGTTGATCACCAGATTGGGAAAGATCACCAGGTTGCGGTTGGTGTCGGCCACGCGGGTTGCCCGCTCCGGCCCGAGCCGCTCGACCAGCTCGGCGCGAATTTCGTCGATCTCGGCTCTTGCCTCTTCCCCGAACAAGGGTATCCACTTGGCGACGGGCCGGCCGCGGAAATTTTCGTTGTCGGTTGTGAAGTGTCCGTTGCCGAGATCAATCGCATAACCCTTGGTCGGCAGCACAAGGCCGGCCTCCTTCGGTTGCTCGATCACCACGCCGGAATTCTTCATGAAATTCAGCCAGGTCGAATGCGTCGTCGGCAGGTGGTAGTCGTCCACGCTGTTCTCGACCATGAGTTTCCAGTTGGCCTCGACGTCATATTCCTGCGTGCCCTCGATGACTTCCATCGTGTTGGACGGCGACTGGTCGATCACGAGGTCCAGGTATTCGGTGGCCCGGCCCAGATAATCCGCCAGCGGCTGGATGTCTTTATTCAGGCACATGAACCAGAAGCCGCGATAGGACTCGAAACGCGCCGGGCTCTTCAGACCGAGTTCAGCCTTGTCGAAGCATTCGTCATAGGCATCGGCGCCCGGGACGCCCGCGAGGCTGCCGTCGTTCTTGTAGGTCCAGCCGTGGTAGACGCAATAGAAACGGCGGGCATTGCCTTTGGGCTGCGTACAGACGGTCGCGCCGCGATGGCGGCAGGTATTGAAGTGGCACTGGATGGCGCCGCCGGCATCGCGAACAAAGATCACGGGGCGGCCGGCCACGCGGCGCGTCACAAAATCGCCCGGCTCTGCGATCTCGGACTCATGCCCGACATAAATCCAGCATTTCGAAAAAATCAGCTGCATTTCGTCTCGCAGGATCTCTTCGGATACAAGAACCTCGCGGTTCACCCTGAATACCTTGCGTTCGTTGCTATCGATGATGTACGGAGTTTTTTCAGTCATGGGATTTCATGGGATTTTTTGTATCTTCCAATTGCATTGTTCAGATAAATATTACAACATAAATCTCTCCATGTGGGATTATTGTATTTATATAAGAAAAAAACGGCATCGGCGCAAACGCCGGCATGTTGACCTGCCCCTGCTTTCCTCGGCGCTTATTTCAAGACAAGCGACTGAAGCCCGGGCTTGCATGGTCAAGACGAGCCATGCAAGGCTTTGGCATTCGTTTATCGAAATTATCCTTGAGAATATTACGGTTGAATAATTACGCAAAAATCTCATCATATAAAATTATTGATTACGAAGTTATAATGACCGGCACGCTTGCAGTCCTTGCCAATCGACTTCAAGGCCCACTCCCTCTTTCGCAGCTCTATGGAAAATTCCGATTCGCAAAGCAGCCTTGCCAAAATGATTTCGGTGCTGGACTTGATCGAGTCAAGCAGCGACGGACTCACGCTCGAAGAAATGCTGGAGGCCATGAAGCTGTCGCGCTCGACGCTGTACCGTTATATCAAGGTGCTTTCGGATGCCGGCCTGATCGCGTTGCTGCCGAACTTCGGCTATACGCTGGGGCCTCGCGTGGCGGAGCTCGACCTGAAGATGCGGACGCAGGACCCTCTGATCGTGGCCAGCATGCCGGTCATGACCGAGCTGGCGCGCACGGTGCCGGGTGTTGTGCTGCTGTGCAGGAAATACCGCGACAAGGTGCTGTGCGTTCATCAGGAAGGATCCAGCGCAGTCTTTCGCAGCGGCTACGAGCGCGGCCAGGACCATCCTCTTTTCAAGGGCGCGGCCTCTCGCATCATCCTGGCCCACACCGAGGCGCGTGCGATCGCACGTCTTTATGCCGAGCGCAGCGGCGAGTTTGCCGATGCACAGCTCGGCAACACGCTGGAAGAGGTAAAGATCAGGCTGGCCCGGATGCGGCACGCGGGCTGGGACTCGACCAGCGCGCAGGTCACGACCGGCGTGACCGGCATTGCCGCCCCGCTGTTTGACAGCAAAGGCACGATCACCGGCAGTTTGAGCGTGACGCTGGGTTCGACGTCGTTGCGGCAGACCGAAATCGAACAGATAGCCGAGCGCGTCAAATTATGCGCCGGCATCGTCTCGCAAGCCATCTCGCGGCCGCCGGCGTGAAGCGGGGCCTGGAACCGGTGACGCTATCGGGCGATGCCGCCCATCCACGGCTCTACAGCGAGGTCGCGATGCTGGCGGACCGCCAGCAAGCCGTCATCCCGCGATTGAATCCGGTGCGCAGGCATGGGCCTTCGATCAAGGCCCATGCCATCTGCAGCGGCAAAGTTACTTTATCTTGAAGACTCTTTCCGCATTGGTCTGAAAGAACTGCTTCTTGGCTTCGGGCGTCATTGCCATGCCGTCCAGCCCGATTACTTCGTCGATGGCGTGCTGATAAGGATAGTCCATCGCATACATGACCCGGTCGGCGCCCAGGGTTTCCTGGGTAAACTTGATCGCCGGTTCCCACGCCACTCCGCTGTTGGTGATGTAGAAATTCTCGCGCAAATAGTCGCTGGGCTTCTTCTTGAGCGCCTTCACCGTTTCATATCGATTGGAACGGACCGTTGCCTGATGCATATAGTCGAGGCGGTACGACCAGAATGGCAGCGCCTCTCCCATATGGCCGATGATCATCTGAAGCTTGGGAAACCGATCGAAGACACCGGCCGTGATGATGCGCAGCGCATGCAAACCGGTCTCGACCCCGAACCCGTAAATTGCCCCGTCGAGTCCGCATTCGAGGAACGGCTGGATCATGTTGCGCGGCGGCGTGTTCGGATGGAGATAGATCGGGGTATCGTTGGCTTCCGCCGCTTCGAAGATGTCCCAGAATTTCGGGTCGGATAAATATTCCCCCTGAGTGTGCGAATTGATGATGACGGCAGTCAGCCCGAGCTGCTTGACGCCGCGCTCGATTTCCTTTGCCGCCTCGGCAGGATTCTGCGGCGCGACCGCGATCATGCCGGTGAAACGGGTCGGATGCTTGCGCACTGCTTCGGCCAGTTCGTCGTTCGCGACGCGCGCGAACGAAACGGCGGTCTCCTTATCCATGACCTGCACGCCGGGGGAAGTGAGCGCAATGACCTGGCGATCTATGCCGGCCTCGTCCATATGGCGGATACGCATCTCGCCGAGGTCCTGCAAACACGTGATGATATGGCGGGCGCGCTCGCTCGGACTGCTCATGTAGAAGCCGAGCAGGCTGACAAACCCCGGATCCGGGTCGCTGCCGTCAAGAATCTTGCGATAAATCTTCAGCATTTCAGCAGGCGCAAACGCCTCTTCAGTCGCGATACGCGCGTATTCGACTTTTGCCGGAGTTTTTACGGGAGAGGCAGATACGGAAGCTTGAATAGCCATGTGGATTTAATCCTATGCAAGGTTGGAGAAATCGGTTCAGCCGACAGTTGGAGATTATTTATCCCTGCTCAGCCGGCCATTGCTGCCGATGCGGCGAGCTGCGAATTATCTTTTATATCAGCACAAATCCTATTATATAAGATTATTGATGATTCACAACTCCCCCACTCTGCCCTCTTTTGCCGGCAGGTTCCATTTCCCGGACTTTATGCCGGCAGCGCCGCGCCTGTACCGATCGGCAGCATCGAGACGCCGCAGCGGAATAAGATCTTCCCGGAACAGCAATGAGCGGTAAGCTGGAATCCGATAGACAGCAGGCATCGAGCACTCGGGGAAGAGCACACCAATCTCGCTTTCTGATATTCTTGGCGGCTTTTGTCTAGAGCGGTTTTCGTATCAGTGTGGGGGTGATGCGGGTTAGTTTGGGGTGTGCAGAGCAAGGCGCGAGGAGCGCAGTGTGGCTAGCCACACAAGCGACGAACAACGCCGCCATGCGCTCCAAAGCGGCCCGCAGCGTCCATACACTGATATGAAAACCGCTCTATATGACTATTGGGCGGCGGGGAGATAGGTATTTATGGCTTCGGTGAGTTTCGGAAAAGTCTTGCAGGTTCTGGATCTGGTGCAAGAAAGCGATACTGGTCTTACCTTTGATGAAATCAATGCAAAAATCGACGCCCCACGGTCGACGCTATACCGGTATTTAAAAGCGCTGACGGACGCCGGGCTTCTCGTGTCGCTGCCTAATACCGGTTACACACTGGGACCGGTAGTCGCCGAACTCGACTACAAGATGCGGCAGCATGACCCGCTTATTGCCGTGAGCCGTCCGGTGATGGCCGAACTGGTGCAAAGCGTCACCGCGGTGGCTCTGCTGTGCCGGGTGTATCGAGCCAAGGTTCTTTGCGTGCACCAGGAAGCGCATCCGGATGCAATGTCCAGTAATTACGAACGCGGGCGCGCTCGACCGCTGTTGCGCGGCGCCGCGTCCCGGGTGATTCTGGCGCATATGCCGTCTCGAACCATCGTCAAGCTTTTCGAAGCCGATTCCGACGGGTTCAGGACGGCGAACCTGGGGAATACGATTCAAGACGTGAAGGCGACGCTACGCCGAATCAGGCAGGCAGGCTGGGAATCGGTCGAGGGCCAGGTAACGCCGGGAGCGACCGGGATAGCGGCGCCGATATTCGATAGCAGCCGTCACATCATAGGCAGCCTGAGCCTGACGATGAAGGGAACGGGACTCGATCCGAAAGAGATCAATCGGATCGCAGGCAAGGTTTCCCTGTGCGCCGGAATCATCACGAATGCCGTTGGAAGAAAAAGTGCCGTTTAGACGCACGCTGCCGCGATCGTGGATGCCTTCAAATCACTTGAGAAGATGCAAGACGATTGCGATAACCGGCCATGAAAAAGCAAGCGGAGACTCCCGCGAAGAAAACGAAGTCCTTCACCCAGCACAGCACTCCGTATGCGCCGGAGCATCGGCAAAAAAGGGCGCCGATGGGCGCCCTTTCAAACAGCAACGGCTTTCATTATCGCCATGACTTTCGTCCGGCAGAACCCGTGAATGGAAGCGTGACGAACTACTAGAAGCTATGACGCATCCCGACACTGAACTCCCGATCGGCCGGACGTGCGCCCAGCGCGTATTGAGCCGCGGTAGGAGCAGCTGCGGCATGGGCGGTGGTGTACATGGCATTGGCGCTATTGTTGATGCGCGTGTATATCGAGTAGAGAGTGGTGCGCTTCGACAATGAATAAGCATAGTACAGCTGGATCTGCTTCGCATCGGCGTCGGTGGCGGTCTTGTCATCCTTGCGAATGTAAGTGGCTGCCAAGGTGCTTGCCCCGAAAGGAACTCTTGCGCCGATCAGCATGTCGGTGCTGTCCGCAATGGAATAAACCCCGCTCGTGACAGCCCCTTTGTTGACGCCGTAAGCGAGGAATCCGGTAGCGACGCCGAAATTGTAGCTGCCGGCCAATAGCGTATTTTTGGCGCTATTGGCGCCCAATGCGTCATTCAGATTGTTGTAACCCAGCTTGGCGGCAACCGGACCGTTTCCATAGCCGATATATCCGCCGACTGCGCGGCTGGCCGAGGTGTTGCCGGCAACTTCGCCGAAACCATAGGCCAGCTTGCCGTAGAAACCGGCTGCCACCGGGGTCGCGTACATGATGGAATTATTCATGCGAAAACCGGCGGTTGCCATCAGGTTGCTGGAATCGGCGGTCGGATCGAAATCATCACGAACATTGAACAGCGGATGGAATTGGCGGCCCAGCGTAATAGTGCCGTAACCGGTTCTCAGGCCGACGTAAGATTCGCGATATGCGCCGCCCAGCGTTTCCGTTCCGTCATCCACATTGAACCCTTTGTCCAGCAGGAATATTGCAGCCATTCCGCCGCCAAGATCTTCCGTGCCGCGAAAAACCAGCCGCGAAGGAACCTTGCTGTCCTGGGCCATCTTCAATTCGTTGCCTTCCGTGTAGTTCGACGCACCCTTCGTCGCGCCGCTTATCGAAGAAACCCCTACGCCGATGATGCCGGATATCGTAACGGATGATTGTGCAGAAGCCGTGCCTGCAAAAGCGCCTGAAACTGCGAGTGCGATTATTAATTTTTTCATTGAAAGAACCCCCTAAGTCGTCTTATTGAAATCCGTGCATTGTATTTATTGATGCTGCCAGCGCCGGTATGCGGCCCTATTTCCGATAGAAATTTTTTTGAAATTAATAGGCCCCCCGGTCACGCCGCAGCGGAATGGCGCTGCCCCAGTTTCGCAAGAACGGCAGATTTCCTGCGCCGCCAAATTTATCGATCGTCTTCCCGCCGCAGACAGCCGCGGCGCGGCACCTGGTTATGGACGATAAAGGCCGCATTGAGCGCTTGCATGGTTGCCTCAAAGAGAGGCTCCGTAGCGGCCATGCATGGCTTCATCCATCCAGCGTTCACCGGGCGCACCCGGCCGCACTTGTTTCGGCCGGGTCGATGAAAATCTGTTCGTCGACGATATGCACCTTCCATGTATTGACCGGTTCGGTGCAGGGAGGCTCCGTGGCAAAACCGGTACGGATATCGAAGCGTCCGCTATGGAACGGGCATTCGACTTCCGAACCCTCGACATATCCCTCGGACAGCGAGCCGGGCCCATGGGTGCAAGCATCGGAAATAACGAAATATTCCGCGCCGAGCCGGAATACGGCATAAACGGATTTTTCCGCCTCGCACCGCATTGGGCGGTTTGCCGATACGTCCGAGACACTACAGAGCCGCAGCAGCTTCCGGTCGGTAGACATAATGCGGTTCACCCTTCCAAAAATATTTTCCCGATCAAGAACCCGATATTTCATTTGCGCCCGGCGGCGCTGTCATCCGCCTTGCCGATGGCCGCTCAATTCGGTACCCGCGTTGCGTTCCAATCGCAAAAAGGGAAGCGTCGAAATCATCGCCAGAACGGCAACTTCAAAAAAAACGATCTGGAAATCGACCGGCGCCGCCGTTTTGCCGGGGCCCGTCACCAAGTGGAGCAGAATCGCGCTCATTGAAACTCCCGCACCGATGCCGAACCGGTCCGCAGTGCTTGCGAGGCTCGTCGCGGAGCTCATTCTCGACGGCGGGATATCGGCGTAAGCAACCGTGTTAATACTCGTAAACTGAAGCGACCTGAACAGGCCTCCGCAGAAGAGAACGATGGCAATGATCAGAAACGATGTCGACGGCGTAAAGAACGCGTACACCAGAATTGAAACCGCGCCGATTACGCCGTTGGCGATAAGGACGCTGCGGAAACCGAATCGGCGCAGTATCGGCGGCCCCGCCGTCTTCATCATGAACGTGCCCACCGCGACAAAAAGCGTCAGCGCTCCCGAGGCGAAAGCGGTCATGCCGAAACCGACCTGCATTTGAAGCGGCAATAAAAAGCCCACTGCGCCGACGGACATGCGAAAACCGAGTCCGCCCAGCAGCAATATCGAAAAGGTCGGCACCTTCAAAAGCGAAAGGTCGATGATCGCGTTGGCGCGGCGTCGCGCATGCAGCAACGCGATCGCGCCGACCGCAATGCCTGCTCCGATAAAAATCAGAATCGCCGTCTGGTTAACCGTTGTCCTGACAATCAGATCGAGCCCGTACATCAGGCACCCGATTGACGCGCCCGTCAGCAAAAATCCTGTCCAGTCGAGCCGCGGCGTATCCGGTTGCCGGAAATTCTCTATTACGACCGTGACCAGCACTATGCCGAGAATCCCGATCGGCACATTCAGGAAGAAAATCCACTTCCAGGAAAAATAGGTGGTAATGAATCCTCCGACCGGAGGACCCAGTACCTGCCCGAGGACGGAGGGCACTGTCACAAACGACATGGCGCGGACAAACTGCTTTTTCTCGACGCTGCGCAGGACGATAAGCCGTCCCACGGGCACCATCATCGCGCCGCCGATGCCCTGCAGGATGCGCGCCAGCGTAAATTGAACAAGCGTTTCGGAAAGGCCGCAGAGTATCGACGCCAGCGTGAACAGTGCGATTGCTCCGCGAAAAACAGTACGCGCGCCATAACGATCGACAAGCCACCCGCTTACCGATATGAATATGGCGACAGTGAGCATATAAGCGGTGACGCCGATACTCAGCTCTACCGGAGTCGACTGGAAAGATATTGCCATGGCCGGCAACGCGGTGGTGACTACCGTTCCGTCAAAATTTTCCAGGAAGAACGCGGTTGCCACCACCATTGGCACGATCATCGGTTGCTTGGAAGCGGCAATCATTCACTCCGCTCCGGCATCCGATGATCGATGAGAAATCCGGCACCGGCATTCAGGACAATGCGGTGCACAGGCATCGATACCTTTATCGCCGAATGGATCAGGCTCGTATTGCCGTAGCGCCGCGTTGTCATGATCGACATCGGTGTGGTCAGCCTATGGTGACAGTCAGATTTGTCAGGCCATCGACATGTCCTTCGAGGACGTCGCCCTTGTTGACAGCCCCCACACCTTCAGGCGTTCCGGTGAAGATCAGATCTCCAGGCGCAAGCTCGACAAAGTTCGACAGGTAAGCGATTGTTTCGCTGATATTCCAGATGAGATCCGAAAGATCACCGTGCTGCCGGACTTCGCCGTTCACCTTGAGCCAGATTTCACCTTTGTCCGGATGTCCTATCTTCGATGCCAGCGAGAGCGGAGCGCACGGCGCCGACTGGTCGAAGCCCTTGCTCAGATCCCATGGACGGCTCATCTTTTTCGCCACGCTTTGCAAGTCGCGCCGCGTCATGTCGAGGCCGACGGCATAGCCGTAAACCAGGCCGAGCGCTTTTTCCACCGGAACGTTGGACCCGCCTTTGCCGAGCGCGACAACCAGTTCGATCTCGTGATGATAGTCACTTGTTTTCGACGGATAGGGAACGACGGTATCGGTCGGCACGATCGCATCAGCCGGTTTCATGAAAAAAAACGGCTCTTCACGATTAGGATCGTGTCCCATTTCTCTAGCATGCGCCGCGTAATTACGCCCGACGCAATAGATGCGGCGAACCGGGAAGGGATCGCCTCCCACAACCGGGACAGTGGTGACTTCAGGCAAAGGTATCGCGAATTTCATGAATAAACTCCAATGTTAATTAACAAAATCAGGTCGAATCGGCACGTAGTGCCGCAGTTATCGACCCGTTACCGCACATACATTCAAAAACCGCCTGCCTCATCACACGACGTGCGCCAGCGGCGCTTCTACAGGTACGTTTATGTTCAAAATCGGATCCGACGCCAGGAGGTCTTTCGTATATTGATGCCGAGGGTTCGTAAACACTTCCTCGGTCGTGCCTTGCTCCACGATTTTCCCCCGATACATGACGAGAAGACGATCGGCGAAATCGCGCACGACCGGAAGATTGTGGGCAATGAACAGATAGGACAGTCCGTAATCGGCTTTCAATTTCTTGAGCAGCGCAATGACCTGCGCCTGAATCGACACGTCGAGAGAGGACACGGCTTCATCGCAAATAATGATTTCCGGTTGCAGGGCGAGCGCTCTTGCGATGGCGATGCGCTGCCGCTGCCCCCCTGAAAACTGATGCGGATTCCTGTTGGCGTCGGTCGCCTTGAGTCCGACCTGCTCCAGCAACTCTCCGGCCCGCGAACGCCATTTCTTGCGCGGCAAGACGTCGGGATGGATCGCCCACGGCTCGCAAATGATTTCTTCGATCGTCATGCGCGGATTGAGCGATGCGGACGGGTCTTGAAATACCATTTGAATATGGCGCCGGATATTGAAGAATTCCGACCGCGACATGCTGGTTATGTTCCGGCCGCGGAAATGGACATCTCCGGCCGTCGTCGTTTCCAACCCCAGCAGCGTCCGCGCCAGGGTGGATTTCCCCGATCCGGATTCCCCTACGATGCCCAGTGTTTCGCCGCGCTTGAGCTCGAAAGAAACGCCATCCAATGCGCGCTCGACGGCGTTTGAATTTCGCCGGAACAGACGGGTCGGCGCGGCGTAGTGCTTTGCCAGGTCGCGGACCACAAGCAATTTATCCTCTTCGCTCCGGTCCGCGCCGCAAGACGAAAAACCCAGTCTTCCAGGCACTGCGCCGAGAAGTTTACGCGTGTATGCATGCGTGGGAGCCTGCAAGATTTGCCGCACCGTTCCGGACTCGACAATTTGTCCGCCGTTCATCACTGCGATGCGATCCGCCACCCCGGCCACGACGCCGAGGTCGTGCGTGATCAGCAGCAGGCCCATCCCGGTTTCTTTCTGCAGTTCCTTCAGGAGCTTCAAGATGCGGGCCTGCACAGTCACGTCAAGTGCGGTTGTCGGTTCATCGGCGATCAGCAGGTTGGGCCTGAGAGCGATAGCCATCGCAATCATGATGCGCTGACGCTGTCCGCCGGAAAACTGATGGGGATAATCGGCAAATCGGCTTGCCGCGTTGCGCAGACCCACGCGCTCCAGCAGCTCGAGCGCTTTCTTGTCGGCTTCGCCGCCCTCGACGCCATGCGAGCGGAACGTTTCGGCGACTTGCCAGCCTATGGAATACACCGGGTTGAGCGCGGCAAGCGTGTCCTGGAAAACCATTCCGATCTTGCATCCGTTGATCTTGCGCCGCTTCTCTTCTGAAATCGCAAGCAGATCCTCGCCCTCGTACATGATCCGGCCGGACCGGATCACTCCCGGAGGCGTGTCGATCAAGCCCATGATGGCGGAGGTGCTGACGCTCTTGCCCGATCCGCTTTCGCCGATGATTGCGAGAGTTTCCCCCTGGTCGATATGCCAGCTCACGCCTCGCACCGCACTGACTGTTCCGTACCGTGTGTGAAAATCGACGCTGAGATTCTGCACCTCCAGAAGATGCTGAGTATTCTCGGCCATTATTTCTCTCCCCTCGCATCCAGGCGCCAGCGTTGCACCGGATCAGTGACGATGCGAAGCCAGTTCGCGAGCAGGTTCAGCGATGTGGCGGTAAGAGTGATCGCAAGGCCGGGCCAGAACGCCAGCCACCAGGCGATGCTTAAATAGTTCTGCCCTTGCGCAACCATCAAACCCCAGGAGAAGGCGGGAGGCTGAATACCCAGGCCCAGGAAACTGAGCGTGGATTCCGCCAGCATGACCAGCGCGAACTCCAATGTGGCGATGGTTACGAGAGTAGGCAGCACCATCGGCAGAATATGCCGCCGCACGATTCGCGTCGAACTTGCTCCCATGACCCGCGCAGCGGTGACGAACATGCGTTCGCGGACTTCCAGCACCTCCGCGCGTGTGGTGCGTATGTAGATCGGCACCCTGGTGATGGCGAGCACGAGCACGACGTTGCTGACTGCCGGTTCGAGTATGTAAAGCACGATCAGCGCGAGCAGCAGGGACGGGAAGCTCATCAGAACGTCCGCGAAGCGCATGATGACGTTGCCGACCCACCCGTCCCGGTAGCCTGCGACAAGGCCGAGCGTCACGCCGACCACGAAGGAGCAGATCACGGCGGCGGCCGCGACGGCCATCGTGTTTTGCGCGCCGACGATCACGCGGGCAAGAATGGCCCGGCCCAAGGCATCGCCGCCAAGAATGAACATCCATCCATTCGCAAACGATAGCGGCGGTGCGTTGCGCGCCCGCAGGTTGATCGCGTTCGCGTATTGACCGAAAAAATAATTGCCGAAGAACACGCAGAAAACAACGGCCAGCAGAAACAGCACGGCGGCAAACGTGAATTTGTCCCGCCACAGCAGAACGAACGCTTGCCGCATTGGCGAGGTCCTGTTCCGTTCGATGAATAAGGGTGTGGAAATACTGTGTGTCATCTTAGTTGTACCTGATGCGCGGATCCAGCATCACATAGGTGAGATCGATCAGAAAATTCATCAGGAAAATCGCTGCCGCCACGACAATCACGGCGGCCTGAATGATGACGAATTCGCGATTCGAAATGGAGTCGATCATCAATTTTCCGATCCCTGGAAAGCCAAATATCATCTCGACGATTACGGCGCCATTGATCATGCCGGCCGCCTGATCGCCGGCAACGGTCATCACCGGCAGCATCGCATTGCGCAAAGCGTGGATGAAGATGATTTTCCGTTTCCGGACGCCTTTGGCGCGCGCGGTTTTCACGTAGGCTGAGGACAGGGCGTCGATCATCGAGCTGCGGACAACCTGCGCGATGATGCCGCAAGGACGAACGATAAGGACCAGCAGAGGCAGTATCCAGTGCGCAATGCTGCCGCCTCCGGATGTCGGAAGCCAGCGCAGTCCGACGGCGAATATCAGAATGCTCACGATGGCGAGCCAGAAATTCGGAAGACTGGCGCTTGCCAGCGCAATAAGGCTCACGATGCGATCGAATACGCCGTTCGGATGCCTGGCGGCAAGCGAACCTGCGACAATGGAAATCGACAAGACCAGGCCCATCGCTATCGCAGATAACATCAGCGTGGTGGGAAACGCCTCTAAAACGATAGTCAACGCAGGTCTTTGCTGCCTTAACGATTCTCCTAAATCCAGATGCGCAAGATTGACGACGAACCGCGAGAATTGCACGAGCGCCGGATCGTTGAATCCGTGCGATTGCGAAAATTCCTGCCGAACATCCGGGGGAGTATTGATCGGCAAATAAAGATCTGCCGGATTACCGGTCAGCCTTGCAAAAAAGAATACAAGGACGATCAGACCGATCATCGAGATACAACTGTAAAGTATCCTCTGTACGAGATACTTACTCATGCCACTCTCCCGTTTGTCCAATTTCTATCACGGCATTCGATGCAGAGAACACCGCTGAATCAAACCGCATCCGGCGACGATGCCTGTGCAAAACGATGGCACTGTTCCGGCGGCAAGCGTGCTGCGTCCCGCTTGCCGCCAATGAACTCACATCGATACTGAAATTGCCCCTGCAGCGTGATCCGTGAAAGGTCGTTGCCGAACATGTTCACGCGTCCGT
Source organism: Herminiimonas sp. (assembly GCA_028292665.1). Classification (GTDB taxonomy): domain Bacteria; phylum Pseudomonadota; class Gammaproteobacteria; order Burkholderiales; family Burkholderiaceae_D; genus JAQGLW01. The sequence goes on along the minus strand of JAQGLW010000001.1, from coordinate 15,461 downwards.
CAGCGGGCCTGCGTCATCTTGCACATTGTCGACGCAGGCCGCGATTCATTTAATGTCATTCTTGAACTTGATGTCGCTCAGCTCGAGCTTCCCGCCTGTCGTGAAGTTCGGGTGATACTCCAGGCGCGTGCTTACCCGTATCTGATCGGCCATGTGGTACAGCATGACGTCAGGAATGATCTGCTGTTGAATTATCCTGTTCGCTTCCTGAAAAAGCCGGCGGCGCTTATCCCCGGTCGATTTGCTGCCCTCGTCAAGCAATTGATCTATTTTCGGATCGGCCAGATCCGACAGCTGTCCGGTGGAATGGTAATAAACCAACAGGGTGAATATCGCATCGCCGCTCGAATTGTCATGCTGCTCGTGAAACAATGTCGGCGGGCGGTTTTCGGCATAGGGCTTGCGGCGTATCGCCCCGAACTGGACCTTTTCGATCATCTTGAGCGTAACGTTCAACCCAACGTCCTGCCACATCTTGACCATGCTCTCCAACAGCTCGGCTGCGTTCGCATGTTGATGGGCGCCTCCGTAAAGAATGATTTCCTTGTCCACCGGCACCCCGGCGGCACGCGCTTCCTTCAGCAGCTGCTTCGCCTGATTCGGATCATAGGGCCAGACCTTCAGCGCAGGATTGTGACCGGCGATGTTGGGCAACATATACTGCGTCGCCGGGACGACGCCCGGGCTCAAGACAGTGCCGATAAATGCCTGGCGGTTAATTGCGAGATTCAACGCCTTGCGTACTCGAACGTCGTTGAGCGGCGGCGCCATGCTCAGCATGCGGATGCGCGTAGTTTCAGAATTGAGGTAGCTGAAATCCGTTTTCGGATTGGTTGCATCCTGCAGTGCAATTGCGGTACCGATGTCGGCCTCGCCCACCGCGACCATTGAAGCGCGCAGCGCCGGTTCGGAGCGCCACACGTAAGTGGCCTGTTGAACTTCCGGCTTTTTCCCCCAATACCCTTCAAATCTTTTTACGACGAGGTTTTGTGCCGGGTCCCAGCTTGCAAGTACGTATGGCCCCGTACCAATTGGTTGCCTCGTCAGTTTCAGGCTATCCATCTTTGGAGAAGTCATGCCGATCTGCGCGAGATAAGACGGCATCAAAGGCAAGGGTTGATCGGAAATGATATCGATCGTATTCGCGTCCACAACTTTTGGAGTCAGCTTGTTCTTGCCGAACAACCGGATCCGGTCGCGGCAGCCGAGTTGCGGACTGAACAGCCGATTGATTGCGGAAGCAACGGCTTCGGCATTGAAATCGCTGCCGTCGTGGTACTTGACTCCCTTGCGCAACGTGATGCGCCAAGTCGAAGCCGATTCATCCATTTGCTTCCAGCTTGTGGCGAGAAGCGGCAAGGCCGTACTGTTCTTCGGATCCATCTGAGTCAGCGACTCGACGATATTTTGCCGCAACACGATGCCGGTATCGCTGGTGGTCATCATATTGCATGGCTCGACAGTGTCCAGCACCGTGGCCAGAACTATCTTGATATCCTTCGATCCCCCTTGTGCTTGAGCGGCGAGCGAAAAAATCAATGTGCTGATGGCCAAGCCCATTTTAACGACGATATATTTTTTCATTATCACTTCCATTTCATAAAGGATTTTGATCTTCGCCTGCCACTTCAAGTTCCTGCTTTAAATACCCATATTGTTTAGCAATACTTATGCCATGAAAATTGACTCAATACCGCACTGCCTTTGTGCGATATGCCTTGCCGCATGCACTCGTTCTTCAGTCATGCTTCAGTCGGGATCGCGACTGCATGCGAATGCAGCGGACTGATGCAAACATGATCACACGGCGACATGCGGCAGACCCTCTACGACCTTCACGGAGTCCAGCGTTTTTTCCTTGAAACTCACCTCTGTCGGGAGGATGAAAGACGCCGAGCGAATACGTTGATCGTCGGGATTTATTCCCGGTGCGTCGCCGCCCTGCTCCAATGCCTTGGCGGCATTCAGGAGTCTTCGCCGGGCGAGGATGATCGGATTGTCGGTCGACACGAGAATTTCCTTGGTCCGGTCCACGATCGGTCCCATGCTTTCCTGAAGCGACGCATCCTGAATGGCCAGTCCCTTGATGCCGCTGTAGTAACGTCCGCTCTTCTGTCCTGCCCGATCCATCAGGTAGTCATTGCTGCGGTTGGCTGTCGGCACCGTCGTGCCTGGAATGAGTTCGACATGAACGCCCTTCCCGTTTGTCATGGCATCGAGTTCTTCCGCTGACAAGGGTCTGCTCGGATGAAAAGTGATCGACCAGGCCATGCAGTTATCGTCGTCCATCGGCACCCACACATGGCCATTGAGCGCATTGCCGCTATAGGGGGGAATCAGCGTATACCAAGGCATGATCCAGGGCGTTATCCGCCAGTAGTTATGTCCGGGTTCCGCATCGCGCCGTGCGCCGATGATAAGGCCGCCGGGCGATTCAAGTATGTCGAACGTTGTATTTTTCGAGCGCGCATATTTTGCGCCCTTGGTATTGCGATGCAACGGGTCGGTGTCGAGTTCGCCGCTGTGCAGGAAAGATACGTGACTTGAATCGATGCCGCCTTCCAGCGCCTGCAGGTAACTGCTTTCCTGAGAACGCCGGGAAATGAAGCAGTGCGAGGCAGGCAACGATATCCACTCGAACGCGGGCAGCTCGGGCTTCTTCTCCGGAGGACCCATGTAAGTCCAGATGACTCCGCCGAGCTCGACGCAAGGATAGGATTTAAGCTTCACTTTGTTGCAAAAGCCGTTCTCTTTCGGTTCCGACGGAACTTCGACGCACTGGCCTGTGACATCGTATTTCCAGCCATGATACGGACAGCGCAAACCGCTTTCCTCATTGCGTCCGAACCAGAGCGACACGCGGCGATGCGCGCAGAATTCATCCATCAGGCCGACCCGGCCCTCGGTATCCCGAAAGGCAATCAATTTTTCCGACAGAAGAGATACGCGAACCGGCGGGCAGTCCGGCTCTGCCAATTCCGAGACAAGCATTACGGGAATCCAGTAACGTCTGAATAATTCACCCATCGGCGTACCGGGACCGGTGCTCGTCAATATTTTGTTTTCTACTTCAGTAACCATTTTCATTCTCCAAAAATTTTGTCACTTGCGCACCATCGGAATGCGCAAGTGCCGCCATTCGTCTCACAGGCACACCGACAATCAGTCGCTCTCCGAAGCGGTATCGATATCGACACTGCCGCCGAACGCGAGCAATGAAGTCAATTCACGTACCCCCTTGGTCTTTTCAATCGATCTCAGAAGCGTCGCAAGTTGCGCAGTCCGGGATGCGCCGGCAACAGGCTCGACATTTTCGCGAAGCTTTCCATCGAGGTCTGCATCAGAGAATGGATTCTTGGGATGACCGGGGAAAGGCAACGCCTCGCCATGCACAACGCTGCCGTCGGCAGTCTCGATTTCGATACGCGACAGATATCCGGCCGCGGCCCGCTTATGCTTGCCGCCGGCGAGTGTTCCCAGTTCCGGCGCAGGCGTTACGGTAACCTTGTCTTTCAGAAAACGCTGCCTTGCCGGATCGAGCACGACTTTGGGGCTGAAGCTGTCGATCTGGATATACCCGTCCAGCACCGCCGCCGCGGCGATATAGGGCAGCGAATGGTCGGCGGTCTCGCGCGAAATCGGATTCCACGGATCCTGGCGTATCTTCACGAGATGCTCATAGGCGCCCTCTTCGGCAAACACGCGTACCTGCTTGATGCGTGAAATATCCTTGATTTGAGACCTGGCCTGCAATGCCGCTTGAATGGCGCTTTGCGCTACCGACCCGACGGGCCAGCGCTTCATGAATGTCTCCGTGATTCTTGCAAGAGGAATCTGAGGATTCAATCGTTCGCGCAGCATCGGAATCGGATCCTCCTTGTTATTGAGTTTCTGAATGAAGCCGAACTTTCCGACGAACGGCCGGACCGCGCCTTCCACGCCGACTTGCGCCAGCAGGCATGCCTGCAGCGCATTTTTGACGGCGTCGCTTCCGTTGAAGCGCTTCCACATGGTGAGGTCGCCGCGTTTATTAAGATCGCCCGATTCGATTTCATCGCTGGCAAGATGCGGGATGACCGTCATCGCGAGCGCTTCGCGGGTTTGCCCTGCATCCAGATCCAGCAGTTTTGCGATGGCGCAGGTGGCGCCGATCGCCGTCAGATTGGTATAGTCCCATCCGCCCGGCGCAGTCGAAAACGCATCGAATACCGCAGCCACCACTTCATATCCGACAGCCACCGCCACAAGCAGCTTTTGTCCCGGCGCATTTACCCATTCAGCGGCGGCGATAACGCCGCCGATCATGTCGCTCGGATGACCGCTGTTGCGGCCGCCCACAAAGAAATCATTGTAGTCATGGCACCGCAAAAGCACGCCGTTTGTCAAAGCGGCGAGATCGGGCGCCACGCGCTTTTGCGTCCCCCATATCACACAGCCCTCTCCTGCTGTCGGAAAGCGGTACGCATGCCGCCTGGCGGCCTGGGCAGCCGGGTGCCGCAATGCCGCCACCGATACTGCAATCGAGTCGATCAGCGCGCTCTTTACGGAAAGTTCAGTGCGGGGACTGAGCTTCTCCGAGACGGTGACTACATAATTCGCAATCAGCTCCGCGACTTCATCGCGATACTTTTCATTATTTGTTATCACACGTAACCTTTCTGCTTAACGTTATTGACCGCCGAGTCGCCGCCGATGGCAGCGGCAATTTCTTTTTCCACCGCAGCGGGGAGTAGCGAGGAATCTTTTGTGAAAGTGATGAAGCGGAATCCGCGCTCCGCAAACTTGCGGGCATTTTTTCCGGAACCGCACTGGATTCCGGGCACGATTCCGTATTTTTTGCACGCATCGAGAATGCGCTCGACCGCCGCGACGTGTTCAGGCTCTTCCTTATCGAGATTAGGCGGCAATCCCAATCCGAGAGCGAGGTCGGCCGGGCCGATGTAAATCCCGTCCAGCCCGGGCGTACTCGCGATTTCGTCAATCCGCTCGACTCCCTCGCGGGTCTCCACCATCACGAAACACATCACGCTGTCGCCGACAACCGCAATGTCGCGGCTATTCATCACCATCGATGCCCGGACCGGACCGAAGGACCGGACGCCCGCCGGCGCGTACCTGCACGCCGCTACCGCCGCAGCGGCTTCGGCGCGGCTGCTGACCATCGGAACCACGACGCCCTGCACTCCGGCATCGAATGCCTTGCCGATCACCCATGGCTGGTTTACCGGAACACGAGTGAACGGAACAGCAGTGCCTCTGCCTTCTATTGCGCGCAGCATTCCGACCATATCGCCATAATCCACCAGTCCGTGCTGCTGATCGATGCAGATATAATCGACTCCTTCGGCACACATCAATTCGGCGGAGAATGCACATGGCAGCGCCGCCCATACGCCAAAGACGGTATCGCCTTTTGCCAATTTGTTTCTGAGCGAGCTTGCTGTGTTCATCTCAATAGACCTCCCGCATTTTCATAGACCTGGATTAAGAGCCCCGTCGGCTGCCTGTCCGGTGCAGCCGGCCGGGGGTTTGTAATGATGTTGTAACAATGTGGAAATAATGGATGTCCGCCAAATAACCGTCCAATATATAATTGGTGGTCTATTTATTCCGTTGAGCTATAAGTCATGGAACTGCGAGATTTTCGATATTTTGTGGCCGTCGCCGAGGAGCTTCACTTCAGCCGGGCGGCGAAACGGTTGAACATGAGTCAGCCGCCGCTCAGCAAACACATTCAGGAAATTGAACATGCTCTCGGTGTCGTACTGCTGGATCGGACTCGACGGCGAGTGGAATTGACAGAGGCGGGCCGCATGTTTCTCGATGAAGCGCGTGGAGTACTGGCGCAAGCCGCACATGCGATCGATACCGGAAAACGCGTAGGGCGAGGCGAACTGGGAAACCTGCGAATCGGCTTCACTGCGACGGCTGCCTATACGCCCCTCTTTCCGCGTGCGGTACGCACCTACCGGCTGGTTCTCCCGAACGTGCGTCTGGTCCTTCAATACATGACGTCGGAGCCGATATTGAAGTCGCTTCTTCTCGGCGATCTCGATGTCGGTTTGATCCGTCCTTCGGCGACATTGGTGCTGCCGGCGGAAATCAATGCCATCCCGCTCGTAAAAGACCGCCTGATGCTCGCTCTTCACGCCGACGACATATTGGCCCGCACAAAAAAGAGGATATCGATCAAATCCCTCTCTACACAGCCATTCGTGCTGCGTCCGCGCGGAAGAGGCTCCAGCTTCTACGAACAGGTGTACGAACTGTGCGAGCAGGCCGGCTTTGCCCCTCGCATAGCCCAGGAGGCGGATGAAGCTCCCACCATTCTCGGGCTCATCGCCGCCGGACTGGGCGTGACCATACTTCCCGCCTCTTTGCGGGCCATTAATGTGACTGACGTTGTATGGAGAGATCTTTCGGCCGGTGCCGGCGCCCTGGATAGCGCCGTTCTGCTTGTTTTCAATTCCAAGGTGAGGCCCAGCCCGCAACGGTCACGCTTCATCGAAGTGGTGCAGCAATTGATGTGACAGGGAAGCCGGATAATCCGGCTTCCCTGTCTTTTCCGCATCGATGAAACCGGCCGGCAGTGCGCTTCAGGCAATTGATGGAAACCACCACTTTCGCGAGAAGGGCTGCATCTCCGTTGCCGGCAACGGCCTGGAAATATAGAACCCCTGTATTTCATCGCAGTCGAGGGATTTGAGTATTTTGATTTGCCTGAGATTTTCGACGCCCTCGGCCACTACCCGCATTCCAAGCGCATGCGCCATGGTAATGATGGCGGTAAAGAATATTTTGCCTTCTTCCGTTTTTTCAATCTGCGATGTGAACGCCCTGTCGACTTTCAGCACGTCGAAATCCAGCCGTTGCAGTTGCGACAAAGATGAATAGCCGGTTCCGAAATCGTCGACCAGCAGTTTCATTCCCATGGCCTGAACTGCATTGAGAGTATCCAAAACATCCTGGCTTTCTCCCATCACGGACGATTCGGTCAGTTCGATTTCAACCAGTTCGGGGGCGACATTGTGGCGCTCGAGAGCGGACGAGAATATTCCGGAGAGGCCGGCTTCATTAAACTGGCGGGACGACACATTGACGGAGACAGGCACCACGCTCCGGCCTTTTTGCGTCCAGACCGATAGCTGCGCGCACACTTTGTCGATGACCAGTTCACCCAGCCCCAATATGAGGCCGGTCTCTTCCGCCAATGGAATGAAGTCGAGCGGTTCGAGCAAGCCTTGAGACGGATGCTGCCAGCGCAACAACGCTTCCATGCTGGAAGTCGCGCCGGTCGACATATTCACGAGCGGCTGGTAATACACGATGAATTCATCGCGCTCAATGGCGCGGCGAAGCTCGGCTTCCCTCTCCAGACGGGTGCGAAGCGATTCATAGAATTTCGGGTCATAAAACCGGTAGCTCCCTTTCCCGCTGGTTTTCACCGAGTACATCGCGATATCCGCATTCTGCAACAGCGTGTCGGCATCGGAACCATCGGTCGGAAAAACGCTGATGCCGATTGATGTGCCGACGCGTTGCACGCCCTGGGGCAATTTGAAACCGTCTTGAAATGCATGGAGAACACGCTGCGCGACATGCGCAGCATCCTCCTTGTGCATGATGTGTTCGAGAATGACCAGGAACTCGTCGCCGCCGAATCTGACCACATCGTCATGCGGGCGAACCGCAACCTTCAGGCGATGTGCCGCATGACGCAGCAATTCGTCTCCCGCGGAATGCCCCATCGCGTCATTGACGGCTTTGAACCCGTCCAGGTCGATGAACAAAACAGCCAGCATTTCATTTTTTTTCCTGGCGTTTTCGATCGCGCGGGGAAGGCAGGCGTGAACCCAGTGCCGATTCGGCAGCCGTGTCAACGCATCTTCGTTGCTGCGGCGTTCCAGTTCTTCGACATGCGCCTTGGAATCGCTGATGTCGCGCAACGTGACCGCCAAGTCGTCGTTCGATCGAATAATTTTAATATGCACCCATCGAGGAACAATGGGGCTGCCGGAGAGCTGTTCCTGTTCGCCTTCATAAAATCCGGCATTCATCGCCCGGCATAACGTCTGCATCGTACGCTCAAAGTCCTCGCCTCCATAGAGGGTTGAAATTCTCATTCCAATAAAATCTTCACGCCGCCGACGGAACATTTCAGCGCCACGCTGATTGCAATCGATCACCTCGAAGTCGATGACGGCCCTGCGATGGTCACGGATCGGACGCATGATATAAAACCCTTCATTTCCTTCTTCCGTCGCCATCCGATAGGTGGTCTGCGTCAACTCCATCTGATGCTTCCTCCTGGCAAGCTGCAACGAGAGCGCCATTGCTATCAACGTAAATGCCGCCAATGCAATCGATGCGCCTATGGCATTCCGGATCAAGGTTGCGCGGTTTTCCCAATATGGCGCAAGCCTCTCCTGTTGATCCAGTCCGGTTAGCGCAATGAAGGGAGTTCCGTCAACAGCCTGCCACCCTATATATCGGCTTCTCTTGTCCGAAAACCATTTCGGCCCGTCCAGGAAGACGCTTCCGCTTGGTTTGTCAAAATGCAATCCCGGCAAGAGGAAACCGGATTCAGGGGCATGCACTGTCTGGCCGGTTCGCATCACGCGTACGGTGCCATCAGTGTCCATCACACCCAACAGGCCGTGTTTACCTAACGTAGTCTCGTCATAATTCTCGGTGAAGTAATCGGCTTCGACGGAAACAAGGACGGTGCCGTCGAAGTTGCCGCTTGAGTCGGACAGGCGCCGCGAGAACTGAATGACTCTTTTGCCCGTGGTACGGCCGATGATAGGCGGGCCGATATACAAGAAATCGCCGGTGGCCGATTTCTGCACCTGGAAAAATTTCCTGTCGCTTACGTTGGTGAGTGAATTGCCTTCGCCGCTACTGCTGAACGTGCTGGTTTTGCGAATGCCGTTGCGGTCATTGATACTGATGTTGAAAGGAGCAGCCTCGGGAAATATCCCTTTTGCCTTGGCGTTTTCAAGTTGAAAAAGGCCGTTGGATGTTTCCCATTGCAACCTGACAAGACGGATGATCTGGTCGATGGCGTCGATGCTGCGGTTCAGATGGGCAGCATAGCTTCGCGATAAGGCCATCACTTCTGCAAGAGCGAAGTTTTCAGCATCCCTTCTGTCCCCGTCCAGCTCCGCGAACAGAAGTTTCCATCCCAGAGCAGTCAGAATGATTGCGATGATCGGCCATAAAAAAAACAAGTGAAGATTCCCGTGAAGAAAACGAAGTCTCTCACGGGAGATCGATAAATGAGCTGCAATCGCAGTGGATACCTTTGGTAACCTGCGCAGAGGATTCACATAGTGACCTATTTTCCCGGCCCTTTATAACATGGAAGCCTTGGACTTCCAGCCAGTCATGAAATCGGTAGTGACGCGTTTAAAAGCAAAATGGATTTTGATTCTCTGAGCGTATGAGGCCGAAGAGTTTTCGCTTTGCGAAAGTGCAATCTTTGTCATTCCGGATGCATAAAAATACCGGTAGCAATTCTTGAAAATCCTGAAATATCGTTGATCTGATTATAGAATTCCATTGGAGTCTGGCGCTATTTTCTTCTCTGGAATGTTTGTCGCCGCCGCTTTGGAATCGCTTCGAATAATGTGAAGCGGCAATGAACGGCCATTCGCTCCGACAGGAAGGCAGCCGCCCACGTTATTATTTGGTCAACATGACTTGCATTCAATCAAGGCCAATGAAATCGCTTATCCGGCTTGTACGGTATAATGAAGGGCATCCAGCGGATAGAGCATCTCCTTTTGAGCGGGACTCGAATCCTGAATCGCGCGCACCTCTCGATTGCACGCATGTCAGAGCCCCGGCATGCCGTTCGTCTTCGGCGTTTGCCGTCGCCCGATGGGGATGCGTACTGATGCCGTACCTTCCGGCACGCTTTAATTCCGCCCTTTAGCCTGCTCAGGCTGCGAGAGCGAAATCGCACCAGCCTGCTTGCAGGTCGTCTTCCCTTTCACCGGCCGTAAAACAAGACGGCCGTTCAAAGCGCATTGCAGCCGCCTGTTTCGGCAGCCGCAATCCCCTTATATCCCTTTATATTGGAATGGATAATGCCCAAAGAAGAACTTATTGAAATGAACGGCCGTGTGGCCGAAGTACTCCCGGATTCCCGTTTCCGCGTCGACCTCGACAACGGCCACCAGCTGATTGCCTACACTTCAGGAAGAATGCGGAAAAACCATATCCGCATTCTGGCGGGAGACCAGGTGTCGCTTGAGTTGTCTCCGTACGATCTCAGCAAGGGACGCATCACCTTTCGTCATATCGAGAACCGCACACCGGGCCCCTCCGGAAATCAACGGCGCCGCTATTGAAGCGCAAGCAAGCATGAGCTTCTACCGTGTCCGGCTTCCCGGCGAATATCGCAATTGACGAATCCGGCTGAAAACCCGGCAGTTTCATTGCGGGCGCAGGTCCGTCCGGCATATCGATCCGGACTCCGTTCGGGTCTCCCCGGAACGCGCGGACGTGGCAAGAAGAAGTATGATTATCCAATGACTATCACGGCAGCTATCATGAATCAGGAAAGCAGCACAACAATCGACCGCATGGCGGGTGCAGAAGCGATATCCGCAAGAGCAATGGAAATCGGCATGGAGAATGGCGTGACCATCTCCGAATGCGTCTGGGATATAGGACAGGATTTCGGGCATGAGCATGCGCACCGGCTCGACCTCTCTACTGCGACAAAAACCGTACGCCTTTATTTTCCCGACCTGGAACTGACCACATCGGGCAACAATGCCAGAAAAAAGAGGACCGAGGACCGGTTGCGCAAAGCGGTTGCCCAATTATTGCCGCTATCTCCTTCACCGACGTATGCAACGTCTGCCTAGAGCGGTTTTCGATATCCGATGGAATCGCTGATTGATTTCGCATCGGCTCCGGAGGATGTCGTGCGTTAACCTGCGCAGCAGGATTTACCGTTTGAATTGACTCCCGGGTGAATTTTGCAGATTTTTCATGGCGCTGTTCCGTCGCCGCAGTCGCTTACGAAGAGGCGCGCAGGCAAGGAATCGGGCACGAATTACCGACCGAGTGGTTCTTGCAGGATATTCGCGATTGATCAATCGGCAATCAAATTTTAAATCCCGAACAGCGGCGCCCATGAAATCCGGGGCGCATCCGTTATGACCGTAACGCCGGATTTGCGCGCGGCACGATCATCAATGGGTAACGAAGACAGCGCCCAGCGCAAGCAGCAGAGCCGGCAGCATGACGACGCAGCCCAGCTTCAGGAAGGCCCACGCACTGACTTTCTGTCCTTCGCGCCGGAGCGCGGCGAGCCACAGGATCGTCGCCAGCGAGCCGGTCACCGACAGATTCGGTCCGATGTCGACGCCGATCAGGATGGCGCTGGTGATCTGGCCGGACGCATGCGCGGCCGATGCGGTCGAGCCGGCGATGAGCCCCGCCGGCAAATTGTTGATCAGGTTGCTGCCTAAAGCGACGCCGATGCCGGCCAGCCATACGGTCAACCCCGGCGCATATCGCGCACCGTCATGCAAAGCGCGTGCAAGTTCAGCCAGCAGGCCGGTTCGCTGCAACCCTTCGACCAGCACGAACAGCCCTGCCACGAGCGGCAGCACGCCCCAGGAAATCTCCGTCAGATGCGGCCAGGGCGCAGTGCGCTTGCGCAAGCACACTGCTGCAAGAGTCCCGACGCCCGCCAGAAAAGTCGGCCAGCCGAGCGCCATGTCCAGTCCGGATACTGCCAGCAGCACCAATGCCATCAAGGCGATCCCGTATCCGGCCATCTTGCCGGACGGTGACAACGGCGGCACGTCGATATGCTGCGCGATCGGCCGCATCAGCGCGCGGCGCTGCGCGATTCGCAGCGCGATGCAGGTCGCGCCGATCGACAGCACCGACGGCAGAGCAAAGTGCGACAACCACACGAGCAGCGTCGGCATCCGGTCCTGGAAGATCACCAGGTTCGCGGGATTCGAGATCGGCAATACGAAGCTCGCGGCATTGGCGACGAACGCGCAGATATACAGATAGGGCAACGGATCGTCGGCTTTCGCCGCTTTCGCAGCGGCGAACACGGCAGGCGTCAGCACAACCGCGGTTGCATCGTTTGACATGAACACCGTCACAACGATGCCGACGCCGTACACGAGCAGGAACAAGCGCCTGGCGGAGCCGGCTGCACGGCGCACGGCGAGAGCGGCGAGAAAGTCGAACAGCCCTTCCTTGCGCGCCAGTTCGGACGCGATCATCATACCCGTCAGGAACAAATATACTTCGGTGCCGTTGCCGGCAGCATGCAAGGCATCGGTCCACGAAAGCAGGCCGAGAGCGCACAACGCGAAGGCGCCGAGCAACGCCCACACTGCTTCGGGCACCTTGAACGGCCGCACGATTATCCCGAGCGTAGAAGCCGCGGCAATCAGGCAAGTGATAATCGGATAACTAAGCGCAGCATTCATTCGGTTTCTTACACAGTCTGGTTGATGATGGAGGAGCCGGCACGACCGATCCGCCGCCAGCCGTGCTGACACGCATATTACAATGTCTGTGCGCGAAATGATCTGCTCTGCCGCAGCGAATGCAACCAGCCTGATGACGGACTACCAAGTGCGCGCGCCGGATCGTGTCAAGGCCTGCGACCGGATTGCCGGCTGGTTTGACAATGATGCGCGCGGCGGGTTTCAATCGGCATCGTCCGGTGTGATTTGATTGATTGAATGATTTGCAAAGCGGGTGTCCAAAAAATTGATGTCAAATGAATCTTTCAATTTCCTGCGGCACGTTCATTGTCAACAAAACAGGACAACTGCTCCTTTATTGCGTCAGTTTGGATTACATGGTTCAGCGCCGCTTTAATTCAATGGTTGCTGCCTGATGCCGGGTGTTCGCCGAGACGCCTGCCGCTTTCAATTCCCGACGTGCTTGCGAAATCACGGAGCGGGCCGCTGTCAGCCCCAACATGCCCATGATTGCCGCGACCACAATGTCCGGCCAACCGGTGCCGGTTCCGAATACGCCAAGAGCCGCCAGCATGACTGCCACATTGCCAATGGCATCGTTGCGCGTACATAGCCATACCGAGCGCATGTCCGAATCGCCATTGCGATAGGCGAACAACAGGACGGCGACCAACCCGTTGGCGGTCAGCGCCAGAAAACCGATCGCGCCCATTGTTGACGCTTCAGGGACTGTACCCGCCGCGAGATGCCACACGGCGGCGCCCAGTACAAACAGGCCGTAAGTTCCCATCGTGATGCCTTTGACCAAGGCGGTACGGGAGCGCCATACCGGCGCCAATGCCAGAACGAACAGGGATACGCCGTAGTTGACGGCATCGCCAAAAAAGTCGACCGCATCGGCCAGCAGGGAGACTGAGCCGGAGGTCCAGCCGCCGGCCAGCTCTATGCCGAACATGCCGGCGTTGACCAGCAAAGCGATCCACAGGATGCGGCGGTATTTTGGGTCAACGGGTGGTTTTCCGGAGGCACAACCTCCGGTGCAGCAGTCAGACATGTCAACTCCTTTTTCGATATAGTGGCATTTAAAACTCTGTAGCCACTACAGGGTCAAGCGGTTTCGCTTCAAAAGTTGAAAGGAAGTAATTTATGGAATCGGGACTGTTGAAAATCGGCGGATTGGCCAAGCGCACAGGCTCGCCGGTGGAAACGATTCGCTACTACGAACGGGAGGGATTGCTGCCGGTGTCGGCTCGTTCGGAAGGCAATTACCGGTTGTACGGGGCGTCGCATGTGGAGCGGCTGCAGTTCATCCGGCATTGCCGGTCCCTGGACATGACGCTCGATGAAATCCGCAGTCTATTGAGCTTCCGCGATGCTCCGGAAGAGAGCTGCAGCGCGGTCAACGGCCTGCTCGACAAGCACATTGAGCATGTCGCCGAACGCATCCGGGAATTGCAGGCATTGCAAAAGCAGCTCAAAGCGCTACGCAGTCTGTGCCATTCGACGCAAGCCGCCAAGGACTGCGAAATCCTGCAAAGCCTTGCCAGTGCAAAAGGCGGCACGCCGTCCAAGCTCGGAACTCATGGCGGCGGCTGTCACTAAAAGCCGACGAGGCATATATGAATTGCTCGCTATGCCAGTTTCGATTCCGGGAAGTCCGTTCGCCATGGATGTCCATTACCAGCTCGGCGAGTTTGATCAATCCCATTGATGAACTCACCGGTTATTGATACCCGCGAAGTTTGTTGTACTTGGCAACTTGCGCCGGCGTTAACACATCCATCATGCTCAGGTGATACCGCAGGTGGGATGCCCGCAACTGTCCTTGCATTTGCGCAGCCTTTGCCGTGGTTTCCCCGATGGATGCGGCACTGGCCTTGTTGTCCTTGAACAGGCGGTCCAGTTCGTATTCGCTGGAAATTACCTGCTCTCCCAAGGCTCGTGCTTCAACCTGCATTTGCTCGAACAATTTTTGCGTTTGCAGCTTTTGTTCTGCGCTTAAGCCGAGAGAGTCGGCCAGTTCCAGAACATGGGACGGGCCGGGATAGCCGTTGAGTTCGGCAGGCAAAGCGAGCGACATGCCTTTGCCGGCGCGCAAATCAGCGGTCTGCTGTTCGGAAAGCGCCTTGACAGCCCGGCTTTGGATGCCTGCATAAGCCGAATGCCCCTGCTTCGCCTGCGAGTCGGCTGATGCATTTTGATGCGCGTCATGCTGCGCAAAAACAGGAACGGCGGTCAATAGTCCGATGGTAAAGAGCAAGGTTTTCATATTTCCATTTCCTGAAAGTGTGCAGGTTCGAGTGGTTAAGTATTGCCGCTGGCATGACATCCACATATGATTACAGTCATATGCCAAAAAAATCCGCACCCTCTCCTGGCACGCATCTCGAAACCCTCGACTCTTCGCTTGTGCGAATTGCGAATGTGGTTCCAACTGTCCGCCGGCTCGTCGCCGGCACCTCTCTGTTCCGGCAAGGTGATGCAAGCTTCGGTATCTTTCGGCTTGTTACGGGGCGAATCCGCCTAATCCGTGTTACTCCGGGCGGGACGGAAGTGCCGATGCACACCGTACGTCCCGGCGAGCTGTTTGCCGAGGCTTCCATTTTTTCGGCGCGCTACCACTGTGATGCGATCGTGCTGCGGGACTGTGAAGTGCTGGTCTATCCAAAGGCAGAGCTGATGCGTCAGCTCAAGGCCGGCAAAGATGATTTATGGAAGTTCACGGCCGACTTGGCGCAGCGCGTTCAAGGCTTGCGAACTCGGCTAGAGGTCAGGCAGATTCGCTCAGCGCCGGAACGGGTGTTGCAGTCGTTGCGGTTGCAATGCAATTCGTTTGGTGCATGGAAACCGGATGGAACGCTCAAGCAGTTCGCCGAAGAAATCGGGTTGACTCACGAGGCGCTCTATCGCGCGCTGGCGAGCCTTGAGCGCGAGGGACGCATCCTCAGAGGCGACGACCATGAAATCAAGTTGGTGTCCGCCCGGTCC
>JAQGLW010000032.1 GCA_028292665.1 Herminiimonas sp. | reverse complement strand
TTACGCGTTATTGCCGGAGTTGCATCACCTGCACGGCCAAGCCCTGCAATAGACGCTGGAGACAGTGTTCTTACCCCATCAGAACGTCGTCATAGCGGAGCGTTGATGCGGATCAACCATGTTGGTGAAGTGTGCGCTCAGGCTTTATATGATGCGCAAAGCCAGTTTGCACAAAATGCCGGAATGAGGCATCAGTTTGTCGAAGCAGGGCGTGAAGAAGAGGATCATTTGGCATGGACCGCCCAGCGTCTGCGTGAACTTGGTTCGCGACCCAGTCTATTGAATCCGCTTTGGTACGCCGGTGCATATGCGCTAGGTGCCGTGGCGGCACGATTGGGCGATGCGCGCAGCCTCGGGTTTGTAGTCGAGACGGAGCGCCAAGTCGAGGCGCATTTGGCCGGTCATCTGCAAAGCTTGCCGTTGCAAGATGAAAAATCCAGGGCAATTGTAGAACAGATGCGCGTTGACGAGATTACACATGGTGCGGCTGCGCAGTCGCTGGGCGCGGCCGAAATGCCTGTTCCGGTAAAGAAAGCGATGCAGGCAATGGCAAAAGCCATGACAACAACTGCATACTATTTTTAACGGCAAGGGGTGGAATGGAATTGATCGTCCGTTACCAGGTAAGGCGCTGGTCTGAAGTTAAAGATCATGCCGCTTGATTTTCAACTGGCGCGTCCACAATCTCGAAAGAGTGTGTCAATTCAGCCGTTTTTTCCAGCATGATGGAAGCGGAACAATATTTTTCATGCGACAGTTTGATTGCACGTTCTACCAGATTTTGCTTTAAATTGCGGCCTCGAACGGTAAAATGAAAGTGGATTTTGGTAAAGACCTTGGGGTCTTTTTCGGCTCGTTCAGATTTAAGCGTCACGTCGCAGCCATGAATGTCCTGACCGCTTTTGCGCAGGATCAGTACTACGTCATAGGCGGTACATCCTCCCGTCCCGGCCAGTACTATTTCCATCGGTCGAGGCGCAAGATTGCGTCCGCCGCCTTCCGGTGCACCATCCATCGTCACGATATGGCCAGAACCGGTTTCCGCCAGAAAAGTCATGCCGGACAATCCCGTCCAGCGCACTGTGCATTCCATGTTTTCCTCATTTAAATCCAGGCAAATTCTATTGTAACTGGTCTGACTGTTCGTTATTAATGCGTCGTTCCATATGTTGTTGTACGTATCCTGACTTCAAAGCAAATAAATTTTTCCGTCAATTTGCTGCTTTGCACCCAATATCATAATGCGGTAATTAAAATACATTATGAAATATCGGTTTAAGTAATTGAATTTTAAGTGATTAATTTATGGGAATAAATTTTCTGTTCAGGTTCCAATAAAAGGTGCCCAATTTTTCTTGCATTGCACCATTGTGATGGCTATAATTAAGTTCATTGATTGTTCATTTGCAACAAGCGGAACTGATCAAACCTTGTCTCCTCCACCCTCCTCCTTTGGTGTGGATTTAAACCCGAAGCTAAATTGCTTCGGGTTTTTTTTGACGGGGTAATGGATTTGCAGCTGCGTTAAAGAATATAAAAAGCGCAAAATGGCTGTTTTTTCGTGCCCATTCCTTTTTCTTTTATTCAATTTGACGCCAAGTCATTGAAAAGGCTATAATTTCAGGTTCTTTCGTTTGCTCAGGAAGAGATAACAAGGCAGAGTCTGCAAGCATCGTAAAGATGGCAAGCAGAACCACCATTTTGAGCAAATTACTCTAGTTAGGAAGTCATCATGAAAACCTTTTCCGCTAAAGGCCACGAGGTCAAGCGCGACTGGTTCGTGATTGACGCGACGGACAAAGTCCTCGGACGTGTTGCCAGCGAAGTGGCACTCCGATTGCGCGGCAAGCACAAACCGGAATTTACTCCGCACGTCGACACGGGCGATTTCATCGTAGTCATCAATGCGGGCAAGCTGCGCGTGACCGGCACCAAGGCGACAGAAAAAACATATTACCGCCACACCGGTTATCCGGGCGGTATTTATGAAACCAATTTCCTGAAAATGCAGCAGCGTTTTCCGGGTCGTGCGCTGGAAAAAGCGGTCAAGGGCATGTTGCCCAAAGGCCCGCTCGGCTACGCGATGATCAAGAAGCTGAAAGTGTATGCAGATGCTACCCATCCGCACACTGCGCAGCAACCCAAAGCACTTGAACTCTAAGGAATAGACATGATCGGTAACTACAATTACGGAACCGGCCGTCGCAAGAGTGCAGTGGCTCGCGTTTTCATCAAATCCGGCTCCGGCCAAATCGTTGTCAACGGTAAACCAGCGAATGAATATTTTTCCCGTGAAACCGGCCTGATGGTCATTCGCCAGCCGTTGCAACTGACCAACAATGTCGAACGTTTCGACATCATGGTAAATGTCAACGGCGGCGGCGAATCCGGCCAAGCCGGCGCAGTTCGTCATGGCATTACCCGTGCGCTGATCGACTATGATGCAACGCTGAAGCCGGAATTGGCCAAAGCCGGTTTCGTCACGCGCGATGCACGTGAAGTCGAACGCAAAAAGGTTGGCTTGCGTAAAGCACGTCGCGCCAAGCAGTTCTCCAAGCGCTAGGATTTGTCCGACTGCGTGCGCTTCCAGCACGTCGAAAAGCCGCCCGGTTTGCGCCAGGCGGCTTTTTGCTTTTGATAGCGGCATTGTTGTATCGATAAGAAAAATTGGCATTGTCCGAATTGCATCGACAGGACAGAAGATGCTCACATATTCATGCGTTCCCTGTTAAAGTAAAATGTGACGCAAGGTTCAAGCAAGGATAATCATGATTAAAGTCGGTATCGTAGGCGGCACGGGTTACACAGGGGTCGAATTGTTGCGTTTGCTTGCCCCTCATCCGCAAGTGCAATTGGCCGCCATCACATCACGCAAGGAAGACGGCATGCTTGTTGCGGAGATGTTTCCGTCGTTGCGTGGCCATGTGTCGCTTGCATTCTCTGCGCCCGAAAAGGCAAGCCTGGCTGAATGCGACGTCGTCTTCTTCGCGACTCCGCATGGCGTCGCGATGGCGCAAGCGCCGGCGTTGCTTGCGGCCGGTGTGAAGATCATTGATCTTGCAGCCGATTTTCGTTTGAAAGACCGTGCGGTCTTCGAAAAATGGTATGGCATGCCGCATTCCTGCCCGGAGATTCTCGAAGAAGCGGTTTATGGTCTGCCTGAAGTCAATCGTGAAGCGATCAAGCAGGCGCGCATCATTGGTTTACCCGGATGCTATCCGACAACGATGCAGCTGGGCTTTGCGCCGTTACTGGCACAAGGCAAACCCTTGGTCAATGAAGCCGCGTTGATAGCCGATTGCAAATCCGGCGTTTCCGGCGCCGGCCGCAAAGCGGAAATATCCACGTTGCTGGCCGAAGCATCGGACAACTTCAAGGCTTACGGCGTCAAAGGCCATCGGCATTTGCCGGAAACGGTGCAAGGATTGCAGGCGATCGCGGGTCGTAAAATCGGTTTGACCTTCGTGCCGCATCTGGTGCCGATGATCCGCGGCATCCATTCAACGCTGTACGCGACAATATTGCCGGAGGCGCGCCATATCGATTTCCAGGCTTTGTACGAGAGCCATTTCAAGAACGATAATTTTGTCGACGTGATGCCGGCCGGCAGCCATCCGGAAACCCGTTCAGTACGGGCATCCAACATGCTGCGTATCGCAATACACCGTCCCGGCGGTGGGGATTTACTGGTTATCCTGGTGGTCGAAGATAATCTTGTCAAAGGGGCCGCAGGGCAGGGAGTACAGTGCATGAACATCATGTTCGGTCTGGATGAGACAACCGGATTAACGCATGTTCCGGTGATGCCATAGGCAACGCAATGCGCGAATTTCATTTCCCCGCCCTGTGAAGCTCAAGCTCTGGTTGCGGCGCCGCTCGATTTCGGCGCCGAAGATGACTATCAGAACCGACTTGCCGTGGCCTCTCAAGGTGGCTTTCATCGGGATCGTGCTGGGCCTGGGTGGTGCGGTGGCGATGTGGACGTACGATATGGGGCGCAGTTTTACGGGCTTTAATCCGGGCGCAAAGGAACAACTGGCCACGTTCAAGGAACAGATCGACAAGCTGAGCGCCGAACGCGACCAGTTTTCGAGCACGGTCGATTCGGCGGAAAGCCAGCTCAACATTGAGCGCTCGGCACAAAAGCAGCTCGCGGCACAGGTCAAGGCATTGGAAGTTGAAAATACCCGGCTGAAAGAAGATCTTGCATTTTTTGAAAGCCTGTTGCCTGCTGATACCGGTTCGCATGGTATTGCAATCAGGCGACTCAAGGTAGAGATCATCGATCCGAATCAGCTTCGTTATCGTTTGCTCATAATGCAAGGCGGGAAAGGCGAGCGCGATTTTGTAGGAAACATACAGTTCGCCGTGACAGTTGTTCAAGGCGGCAAAAGTGCTATGATGATCTTCCCGGAAGCAGCTTCAGGCGACCTTGGCAAGTTCAAGCTCGGATTCAAGCATTATCAGCGCGTGGAGGGGGTGTTGACTCTGCCGGACGGTGCGCTTGTCAAGGCAGTTCAGGCGCGCGTGCTCGAAAAAGGGCAAATTCGTGCACAGCAGTCCGCTAATTTGTAAAGGAAGTTCATCATGTTTGGCCACAAAACAAAAAACACGATTGATAGCTTGATTGGCCTCTCAACCAAGATTGAAGGCAATCTGTATTTTAAAGGCGGCTTGCGCATCGACGGCCATGTCAAAGGCAATGTCATTGCTGAATCCGGCGAGACCAGCATGCTTGTCATATCCGAACAGGCCAAGGTCGAAGGCGAAGTGAGGGTCGCACATTTGGTGGTCAATGGCGAGATCGTTGGGCCGGTTTATTCATCTGAACTGCTTGAATTGCAGCCGAAAGCCCGCATAACAGGTGATGTCTATTACAAAGCGCTGGAAATGCATGGCGGCGCGCTGGTGGCCGGCAAGTTGACACATGACCAGATCGGCGATCAGATCCTGAAGCTGGCGCCGCCGAAGCTTGCAGCGTCCAATGCGTGATCTTCGCCGAAGATTTATAATGAACCTATTCGTTGTTTATAGCAGGAGCCCGAAATGAATGCTGTCGCCGAAATGCCCGCCCCGATTGTTTTTACTGATAGTGCCGCAGCGAAAGTTGCCCAATTGATTGATGAGGAAGGCAATCCCGATCTGAAACTGCGCGTATTCGTGCAAGGTGGCGGTTGCTCAGGTTTCCAGTATGGTTTTACCTTTGATGAAATCGTCAACGACGACGACACTACGATGTCTAAAAACGGTGTTCAATTGCTGATCGATTCAATGAGCTATCAATACCTTGTCGGCGCAGAAATCGATTACAAGGATGATCTTGAAGGCGCACAGTTCGTGATTAAAAATCCGAATGCAACCACCACTTGCGGCTGCGGTTCGTCTTTCTCGGCTTGATACGATTTAACTCGAATCACAAAAGCAAAAGCGCAGAAAAGTCTGCGCTTTTTGCATTTTTGACGGCACATTTTTCAAGCAGGATAAAGCGCCCCCAAAATCCGCAAGCCCCTAGCGCCGGTGACGGCGGGCAGATTCCCGGGTCTGCGCTCAGTGAAGCGATGGGCAAGCCATGCGAATGCGAGCGCTTCGACGTGATTCGGCGATACGCCGAGCGCATCTGTCGATTGCACGCTTGCCTCTTGAGCGCGTGCAGTCAATTCTCGCTGCAATTGCCGCATCAAATGGCTGTTGTACGCGCCGCCGCCGCAGACATACACTGCTTTCGCTCCTGTTGCATGCCTGACTATTGCATCCGCAAGCGTGCTTGCCGTGAATACGGCTAACGTCGCTTGCACATCAGCGGCTTCCGCATCCGGGAATGAAGAAACCCTGGCAGCCAACCAGGCTTGATGAAATAGATCGCGGCCGGTGCTTTTGGGCGGGGCAAGTGCAAAAAAAGGTTCGGCGCGCAGCATGTCGAGCAAGGCGGGAATCACGACACCGCTTGCCGCCCAGGCGCCATCGGCATCGTAATCCTTGCCGAGATGCTGTGCGATCCAGGTATCCATCAGCACATTTCCAGGTCCTGTGTCGAAGCCGATAACGTGCCCATCCAGTCCTTTTTCCAGAATGCTGATATTGCCGATGCCGCCGATATTGACTACGACGCGGGTTTCATCGATATCGGCAAACAGCGCCTGATGAAATGCGGGCACCAGCGGGGCGCCCTGGCCGCCTGCGGCGATGTCGCGGCTGCGTAGATCGGCAACGACATCGATGCCGGTCAATTCGGCTAATAACGCAGGATTGCCGGTCTGACGCGTGTATCCCGATTCCGGGCGATGACGAATGGTTTGTCCATGTACGCCGATGGCGCAAACCGCGCCAGGAGCAACGTCGGCCTGCTTCAATAATTGCGCAACGCAGTCGGCATAATGCCGGGCCAGTACATTGGCCGCCAATGCTTCGCGATGGATTTCATTTTCGCCTGTCGTTTGCAATGCCATCAAATCGATACGCAATGCAGCGGGAAAAGGCACATAAGCCGCCGCCAGCGTGTCGATGCGGCCACCGGAAAAATCCTCGGGGAACGCGGCGAGCACGCCATCTACTCCGTCCAGGCTGGTGCCGGACATCAGGCCGATAAAAAGAACGCTATTGGATGGTGTGGAGGGCATAAAAAAACCGTTCGTGGTGAGCCGATTTTACAAGCTCCGGACCATGAACGGTTTGAATTTATATTTACCGGTAACGCAGCCGGCAAGCAGTGCAAATTATTTGGAAGCCAGCTCCATATTCTTATCCTGCGGAGTCAGCAGTGCGAAGCGATGCGTCATGTCATTTGCCACAATGCGGAAACGCTGCAATTCCGCGCCTGCCAACGGCTGCGCATTGGGTACATCAACCGACAGCGGATCGCGCGGCTCGTTATTGACGCGGAACTCGTAATGCAAATGCGGCCCGGTGGCCCAGCCGGTCATTCCGACGTAGCCGATGATCTCGCCCTGGCTTACTTTCGATCCTTTGCGCAGTCCGGCGGCGAAGCGGCTCATGTGCGCATAGGCGGTGGAATAATTCGACCAGTGCTTGATCACCACTGCATTGCCATACCCTTTCTGGCCGCCGATGAAATCGATCACGCCATCGCCCGATGCGTGGATCGGTGTGCCGATCGTCGCAGCGAAATCGACACCTTTGTGCTGCTTCCACAAACCGGAAATCGGATGCAGGCGCATCGAAAACCCGGAGGAAATCCGCGAAAATTCGAGCGGCGATTTCAGGAATGCCTTTTTCAGCGATTTGCCGTCGAATCCGTAATAGCCGCCGCCCTGCCTGCTGCTAGGTTCATCAAACCATACCGACTGATAAGTGGCGTTGCCGTTACGGAATTCCGCCGCCAGAATGCGGCCGGTGCGAACGTATTCGCCGCCTTGCCAGAATGTTTCGTAAACTACATTGAATCGATCGCCGCGGCGCAGGTCGGAAGCAAAGTCGATGTTGGTGGCGAACATGTTGACGATCTGTGTCGCGATCGTGTCCGGAATCTGGGCGGCATCGGTGGCGGCAAAGAGCGATGACTTGATGGTGCCGGAGCGCATTTCGACGCGCTTTTCGATATTGGCGGGAGATTCGAAGGCCTTGAAACTTTGACCATCGCGCTTGATCACGATGTTTTTGACCGGATTGTCACGGCCGTCGACGACGGTGGTGCTGAGCCATTGCAATGAGCCATTACCTGCCGTTTGCGCCTGCACCAGCTTGCCGGGCTTCAGTTGCAAGATGCCATGCGCGGTACGGTCGGTTTTGATGAAGGCTGCCGCAGCATCATCGCTGATGCCCAATCGATTGAGCAGCGTTGCGAGCGTGTCGCCCGGGCGAACCTTATCTTCGCTCATATAATTCTGCGTCGCCGGTTCGAGCGCAGCGATCTGTTCCGGTAAGCTGGGCAACATGAGATCTTGCGTGATCGATTTGACGGGCAGATCGGCCGCATCGGGCGCCATCGGCGCAACACCGGCCGCACCGAATGCACAGACAGCCAGGAAAAATGCAGATCCCGAAACGATCCGTGTTTTGCGCGAGGAACCGAACAACAGTTTGCTGTGCGACCCAAGCTTCAGTAATTTATCTATAGCGTGCATGCAATACGTTAAAATTTACCGTTTTGTCTTGATTCTTTTCTTTTTGCTCTTGTGGTGACAGACGGCAAGGTTAAAAGGGAGGAGCATTATATCAAAGACAGGTTACGGATATTTTGTGAAATTTCAATTTGTTAGGCTTATGGACGCTCAACCTCAGTTGCCGATTAAACCGCAGGCGCAATCCGGCGTATCGCCCCAACCATTGCCGCTCTCCGATGCTGTTCAGGAAGCCTTGGCCATCACCAAACGCGGCATTGACGAACTATTGATCGAGGCCGAGTTTGCGCAAAAGCTGGCCCGATCGGAACAAACCGGCAAGCCGCTTCGCATCAAACTCGGCCTCGATCCGACTGCACCGGATTTGCACCTCGGTCATACCGTCGTGCTCAACAAGATGCGTCAATTGCAAGATCTGGGCCATACCGTCATTTTTCTGATCGGGGACTTTACGTCGATGATCGGCGATCCATCGGGCCGGAACATCACTCGCCCGCCGCTCACCCGTGAACAGATCGAGGAAAATGCGAAGACTTACTTTGCGCAGGCGAGTCTGGTGCTGGATGCCGCTAAAACAGAAATCCGCTACAACTCGGAATGGTCGGATCCGCTCGGCGCGCGCGGCATGATCGAGCTTTCGGCCAAGTACACGGTGGCCCGGATTCTGGAGCGCGAGGATTTTACCAAGCGTTTCAAGGCCGGTACGCCTATTTCAGTGCATGAATTGCTCTACCCGTTGATGCAGGGCTATGACTCGGTGGCATTACGCTCCGACCTGGAGCTGGGCGGCACCGATCAGAAATTCAATTTGCTGGTGGGGCGCGAACTTCAGAAAGACTACGGCCAGGAACCGCAGTGCATCCTGACCATGCCGTTGCTGGAGGGGTTGGACGGCGTCGAGAAAATGTCGAAATCCAAAGGCAATTACATCGGCATCACGGAACCCGGCAACACGATGTTTGCGAAGATAATGAGCATTTCCGATGTCATGATGTGGCGCTACTACGAATTATTGTCGTTTCGTTCACTGGCGGAAATTGCGCAATTCAGGCAGGACGTCGCAGGCGGGCGTAATCCGCGCGACGTCAAGGTATTGCTGGCACAGGAAATCGTTGAGCGCTTTCATTCCCGTCAGGCGGCCGAAGACGCGCTGGCCGATTTCAACAATCGCGCCAGGGGCGGCATCCCGGACGATATACCTGAAGTCGAGTTGGCCGGCGCGCCGCTCGGGATCGGCCAATTGCTGAAGCAGGCAAACCTCTGCCCGTCGACATCCGAAGCGTTGCGGATGGTCGAGCAGGGCGGTGTGCGCATTGACGGCGCCGTTGTCAGCGACAAGGGACTGAAAGTCGATGCCGGAACCTTCGTGGTGCAGGTCGGTAAACGGAAGTTTGCGCGGGTGACGCTCAATTGATCGCTTTGCTGCAGCGCGTGAGCCAGGCCAATGTAGCAGTCGATGGCGCCGCTATCGGTTCGATTGGTGCAGGCCTGCTGGTGCTGGTGTGCGCGGAACGCGACGATACCGAAAAAGAAGCCGACGCATTGCTGTCCAAGTTGCTCGCGTATCGCGTGTTTGCGGACGATGCAGGTAAAATGAATCGCAGCGTTACCGATATGGCCGGCGCCTTGCTGCTGGTGCCGCAATTCACACTGGCGGCCGATACCCAGTCCGGCACGCGTCCGTCATTCACGCCTGCAGCCACGCCGGACAAGGGAAGGCAATTGTTCGATTATTTTGTCTCGCAAGCGCGCAAAAAACATCCGGCAGTCGAAACCGGATTATTCGGAGCGCATATGCAAGTGTCGCTGACCAATGACGGGCCGGTAACCTTTTGGTTGCAGACAAGACCGCAAAAGCAAGGGTAAGGCCTTTGCGCGATTGAATTTTTTCGCTGAACGACAGCCGGGCTTCAGCATCCAAATCCAACCTGCAATCCGGAAACCATAGGAGAAGAAGATGAAACTCTGGAGCGATTCATTCAAAGACGGCGGCTACATTCCCGGCGAATTCGCATTTTGCGTCGCTGATCCGCATACGCATGCGACTTTGTCCGCTAACAGGAACCCCCATTTTTCCTGGAGCGATTTGCCTCAAGGCACGAAGTCCCTGGCACTGATCTGTCACGATCCCGATGTGCCGTCGCGCGGCGATGATGTGAATCAGGAAGGCAAGACGGTACCGCCGGATTTGCCCCGCGTCGATTTTTTTCATTGGGTGCTGATTGACTTGCCCGGTAGCGCAAGCGCAATCAAGGCGGGCGAATTTTCCGATGGAGTGACGGCGCGCGGCAAATCCGCATCGGAATTGCCCGACGGCGCACGGCAAGGCCTGAACGACTACACGAACTGGTTCGCCGCTGATCCGGAGATGGCGGGAGATTACTATGGCTACGACGGTCCGTGTCCGCCCTGGAACGATTCGATCGTGCACCGTTATATTTTCACTCTGTATGCGCTGGACATTGCGCGCGTTCCGGTTGAAGGCAAATTTACGGGACAGCAGGCGCGCGCTGCAATACGCGGCAATATTCTTGCCGAAGCAGGAATGGTCGGCATTTATACGCTGAATCCTGCGGTGAAACGGCCTTAGCAACAGCAGAAAATCAGATGACGGAAATAATACTGGTTCGCCACGGCGAAACTGACTGGAATGTCGAGAAGCGCTTGCAAGGCCATCTCGATATTGCGCTCAACGCCGAGGGCGAGCGGCAGGCGGCAGCGCTTGGGCAGGCATTATCGGCGGAGCCGGTGGATGCGATCTTCGCCAGCGATTTGCAGCGTGCGATGCAAACTGCGCAGGCAATCGCCGCACCGCGTGCGATGGCGATCCATATCGAACCGGCCTTGCGCGAACGTTGTTATGGCGCATTTGAGGGCTTGCTTTACGGCGACATCGGCAAGCGTTATCCGGATGCATATGCGGCGTGGCGTGCACATGACGTCGATGCGCGCTTTCCGGCAGGGCGGCATCAAGCGGAAACCTTGCGCGAATTTTTCGAACGCGCGATGGGCGTCATTACCCGTCTTGCGAATGCATACGGCAACAGGAAAATTGTCGTTGTAACTCACGGCGGCGTGCTGGAATGCGTTTATCGCGCAGCGAAAGCCATCGGTTTTCTGCCCGCCCGCGATTTTGATATTTTTAATGCAAGCATTAATAGGATTGTCTGGAACGGCGCCGCCATGCAGATTCTGCAATGGGGCGACATAGCCCATTTAAAGCACGAAGTCCTGGATGAAATCGAAAAGTAGTTATTTGCAAACAGTTTTAATTTTGTCGGCATGTACAACTCCAATATGGATTATTGTAGGATTTATTGAAATATTGAAAGAGCTGCATCCATGCATCAGGGATAGCAGTCGTAAAAGATTGTCAGGAGCGGGAGGGTAGTATGAAATTCAATCTTTTTTCGTCACGCGAGCCGGATTCGGCGGTGCCGGCCAAGCAGATTTTTGATGCCGACAGCACCGTTGTCGAACAGGCCGCATTGACGGTCGCATTGTATTCATTATTGGAAACTTTGCCGCAGTCGTATAGCGGACGTGAAAATATCAAGCTGCTGTGTCATGCGATCCTCGGCGCCACGCCGCATCTGCGGTTCGTGTGGGTCGGGTTTTGCGAGGGCGATTCCGATTTTGTAGAACCTTATGCGGCTGCCGGCGATTGCACGCAGGAATGCCAGGACTGGCGTTTGCCGAGCAACTGCTTCGAGCCGGCAGGTCCTTATTCGCAGGTGCTGCCGGAAAGTGCGCGGACGCCGGATACGCTCGACCCCCTGTTCATGCCATGGCGCGACAGCCGGCAAGCCTGTTCGGTAAATTGCGCGTTGGCGATTCCATTGCGTTCCGAAAAGCGCGGACTGCGCGGCATGATCGTTTTTTATGCGGATACGGTGGATTATTTCAGTCATATGGGCGTGCCGTTGTTCCAGGCATTTTGCCATGTCGCGGAAATCATCTGGAAGCAATCGAACCTGATGCATATGGTGACGCAAAGAGCGCAACAGGATCCGCTGACCGGCCTGATGAACCGGCGCCATACGATGCATGTGCTCGAAAAGGAAATTGCAGAGTCCGAACGTGACGAGACGCCGTTATCGATATTGATTTGCAGAGTCGAAGGATTCAACAAGCTCAATGACTTGTACGGTTGGCTGGCATCGGATACGATTCTGGCCGCCTTTTCCAAGGAGGCGGCATTGCAAATGCGGCCTCAGGATAAAGGAGGCCGCTGGACCGGCATTGAATTCCTGTACATATTGCCTCGCACTAATACCGGAGAGGCGGAGTCGGTCGCCAAACAACTGCGCGACCATTTTCTGGTTCATCCGGTCAATGTCAAAAACTGGTCGATACGATTGGCACTGACCGTGGGCGTTGCAACATATTCAAAACATATCATCGGGCTCGACGATTTGATTTTGCATGCGAATCAGAACATGAGCAACGCTGCCGACGAATTGCCTTCTTCGATTCTTTAAATACCTCCGGAGCACCGATGCTTTGAGGATAAAATAGCGCTTTTCCGTTTCGCGCAGCAGACTCCGTGAATATTGGCCCGTATTCCCTCCGCAATAATATCTTTGTCGCCCCGATGGCCGGGGTGACGGATCGGCCTTTCCGTCAGTTGTGCAAGCAGCTTGGCGCCGGCTATGCGGTGTCCGAAATGGCCGCGTCCAATCCGCGCTTGTGGGCGACCGAAAAATCGGCGCGGCGCACCAATCATGCCGGCGAAATGGAGCCGAAAGCGGTGCAGATCGCGGGCGCCGATCCGGCGATGTTGGCCGAGTGTGCGAAATTCAACGTCGACCGGGGCGCGCAAATCATCGATATCAACATGGGTTGCCCCGTCAAAAAAGTATGCAACAGCTGGTGCGGTTCGGCATTGCTGCAGGATGAAAAACTGGTCGGCGCGATTCTGGATCGCGTGGTTGCCGCCGTCGATGTGCCGGTAACGCTGAAATTCCGTACCGGCTGGAACCGGTTGAACAAGAATGCGCTGGCGATTGCGAAGATTGCGCAGTCCAGCGGCATCGCGATGCTGACATTGCATGGCCGTACCCGCGCCGACGGCTATGGCGGCGCAGCCGAATACGAGACCATTGCGGCGGTGAAAGCGGCGGTGTCGATTCCGGTAGTGGCTAACGGCGACATCACGACGCCGGACAAGGCGAAATTCGTGCTGGAAGCGACCAAAGCCGATGCGGTGATGATCGGGCGCGCGGCGCAAGGGCGGCCATGGATTTTTCGTGAAATCGAATATTTCCTGCGCACCGGTGAATATTTGCCGGCGCCGTCCATCGCCGAAGTGCGGATGCTGATGGATGAGCATTTGCGCGCGCATTATGCGTTTTACGGCGAGTTCATCGGCGTGCGCACGGCACGCAAACACATCGGATGGTACGTGCGCGACCTGGTCGGCGGAGAAGAGTTTCGCCGGAAAATGAACCGCCTCGAAAGCTGCGACGCCCAACTTGCGGCGGTCGATAATTTCTTTGAATCGCAGCTGGCATATGGCGAACGGTTACAATATCGCTTTGCCGAAGAAAAGATGGCCGCCTGATTCAATAATCAAGAAAAACAAGTTCGGGACATTGCACAACATGAGCAAAGACAGCATCCAGGAAGTCGTCAAGAAAAGCCTCGAAAAATATTTCAAGGACTTGGGCGAACAACCACCGTCAAACGTGTATGAAATGGTCGTTTTTACCGTCGAAAAGCCGATTCTTGAAGCGGTCATGATGCGGGCCGACGGCAATCAGTCGCACGCGGCCGAGATGCTCGGCATCAATCGCAATACGCTGCGTAAAAAGCTTCAACAGCACGGGCTGATTTAACGCTGGTTTACTTCAGGGCCGGAGGAGGATAACGTAAGCGCAGTGAAGTATCGTTTTCGCATTGACTGCTCTTACGTTATTTATCACTTCCTGCCGTCACTATCATGATCAAACAAGCCCTCATTTCCGTCTCCGACAAGACCGGCGTTCTCGATTTCGCACGCGAGCTCGCAGCGATGAACGTCAATATCCTGTCCACCGGCGGCACGGCCAAACTGCTGGCTGATAACGGCATCAAGGTGACCGAGGTCGCCGATTACACCGGCTTTCCGGAAATGCTGGACGGCCGCGTCAAGACCTTGCATCCGAAAGTGCACGGCGGCATCCTGGCGCGGCGCGATTTTCCGGAACATGCGGCAGCGCTGGAAAAGCATGGCATTCCGACCATCGACATGGTGGTCGTCAACCTGTATCCGTTCCAGCAAACCGTCGCCAGGCAGCATTGCTCGCTGGAAGACGCGATCGAGAATATAGACATCGGCGGCCCGGCGATGCTGCGCTCGTCAGCCAAGAACCACAAGGACGTGGTCGTGATCTGCGATCCGGACGACTATGGCCAGGTGCTGACCGAGTTGAAAGCGCACAATGGCGAAGTCACGTATGAAACCAAATTCGCACTGGCCAAAAAAGTGTTCGCGCACACTGCCCAGTACGATGGTTCGATCACCAACTATTTCACATCGCTGGGACAGGACAAGCAGCATGCAACGCGCAGCGCCTATCCGGCCACGCTGAACCTGCATTTCGAAAAAGTACAGGAAATGCGCTACGGCGAGAATCCGCATCAATCCGCGGCGTTTTACCGCGACATCAACATGGTCGATGGCGCGCTTGCCGATTACACGCAGCTGCAGGGCAAGGAACTGTCATACAACAACATCGCCGATGCCGACGCCGCATGGGAATGCGTAAAGACTTTCGATGAAACCGCATGCGTCATCATCAAGCACGCCAATCCGTGCGGCGTGGCGATCGGCGCAAATCCGCTGGAAGCGTATAGTAAGGCATTCCAGACCGACCCCACATCCGCTTTCGGCGGCATCATCGCATTCAATTGCGAACTTGACGGCAATGCCGCGGAAGCGGTTGCCAGGCAATTCGTCGAAGTATTGATTGCGCCTTCATTCAGCGATTCCGCCAGGAAGGTTTTTGCCGCGAAGCAGAATGTGCGCCTGCTGCAGATTCCATTCGGCAAAGCGATCAATGCGCATGACTTCAAACGGGTCGGCGGCGGCCTGCTGGTGCAGTCGCCGGATGCGAAAAACGTGCAGCTTGCGGAACTGAAAATCGTCAGCAAAAAGCAGCCGACGCCGCAACAGCTGCAGGATATGATGTTTGCCTGGCGGGTGGCGAAGTTCGTTAAATCGAATGCGATCGTATTCTGCGGCAACGGCATGACGCTTGGCGTCGGCGCCGGCCAGATGAGCCGGGTCGATTCAGCCCGCATCGCATCGATCAAGGCGCAGAATGCGGGATTGACGCTGGTGGGTTCCGCAGTGGCATCGGATGCATTCTTTCCGTTCCGCGACGGCCTCGATGTAGTGGTGGCGGCAGGCGCGACTTCGGTGATTCAGCCGGGCGGATCAATGCGCGATCAGGAAGTGATCGATGCGGCGAATGAGCACGGTGTGGTGATGTTGCTGACCGGTACGCGGCATTTCCGGCATTGAATTCCGGCACAAATGAAAATCCTCGGCATCGACCCCGGTCTCCGCGTTACCGGCTTCGGCGTGATCCACAAGCAGGGCGTCAAGCTGACTTATATCGCGTCCGGCACCATCAGGACGCCCGATGCCGACTTGCCGCAACGCCTCAAGACCATTCTTGCCGGCGTCTCGGAAGTGATTCGCACTTATGCTCCGGATTGCGCAGCAATCGAGAAAGTATTCGTCAACGTCAATCCGCAGTCGACGCTGCTGCTGGGACAAGCTCGCGGCGCGGCGATTTGTGCGTTGGTAAACGCTGACCTGGCAGTGGCGGAATATACCGCGCTGCAAGTCAAGCAAGCGGTGGTTGGGCAAGGCAAGGCGCAAAAGCAGCAGGTGCAGGACATGGTGCAGCGGCTATTGTTGCTATCCGGCATGCCGAGCACCGATGCGGCCGACGCGCTGGGCGTCGCGATTTGCCATGCCCACAGCAGCGATGTGCTTGCAGTGCTGGGAGATCTGGCGCCCGGACTGGCAAAAAAAGGTTTGCGCGTGCGTGGCGGTCGATTGATCGGCTAGCTTCAGGCATGCGTTTCCGCCTTGCGTGCCGCAATTTCAAAAATGTTGTGCCAATACGCATCTTGTCCATGCAATACCGCCCAGCCGCTGGCAGCCAGATAGGCAAACGGGAACAGGATTCCCCAATGCGATGCCTGCCGCACATGTTCCAATTCGTGGGTCAGGACTTGCGCCGTCAATCCGCGCTTCTCCGCAATGACGATATGGCCGATCGCCATCGCGCACATGGATCCGAAAGGATGATGTTCGAGAATGTAATCCGCCAGCGGTCCGCTTACCAGTATTGCAGGGGTCGGCGTGTGCACCAGGCCCAGACGTCCATGTCGAAACAGAATCGGCGCCGCCATCAGGATGCCGCACAAGGTCAAAGGCAGAGCCCAGAGAATTCCCAGCACCGTTCCGCTGATGAATATCAGGAATTGCAGAACAGAATTGCGCGCAATCCTGGCCATTATTTTGTCGGGTCGAGTACGCATTTTCCGGCCTTGTTGTCCTGTATGATTCAACCAATTATCGATGCGGCACGATTAATTGCGGGGCCGCATCCGCTCACCTTATCCTTCTCCTGCCGGAGAGGGAAGAACAAGGCGCAATGAGACGAAGACTCCATCGTGCCGGATCAATAAATCGAAAGCCATACCACCATGATAGGACGCCTTTCCGGAATTCTGCTTGAGAAAAATCCACCTCAACTCTTGGTCGATTGCAATGGCGTCGGTTATGAAGTCGGCGTGCCGATGAGCACTTTCTACAATTTGCCCGCATTGGGAGAAAAGATAGTGTTGCTGACCCATCTGGCCGTGCGGGAAGATGCACATTTGCTGTATGGTTTCGGTACGGCCGAAGAGCGTAATGTATTCAAGCAACTGATCAAGATATCCGGTGTCGGCGCCCGCACCGCGCTATCGATTTTATCCGGCATGTCGGTCGCTGACCTGGTGCATGCGATTACGCTGCAGGAAGCAGGCCGGTTGACCAGGGTGCCGGGCATCGGCAAGAAGACTGCGGAACGGTTATTGCTCGAATTGAAGGGCAAGCTGGGCGCCGATTTAGGCGCCGTCGGCGGCGCGGTGCATAACGACGCGACCTCCGATATCCTGAATGCATTGGTTGCCCTCGGTTATTCCGACAAGGAGGCCACGTTGGCGCTGAAGCAGGTCCCGGCCGCTACCGGCGTATCGGAGGGCATCAAGCTGGCATTGAAAGCATTATCCAAAGGTTGAATGTAATCATGAGTATCCAAACCGATAATTTTACCGAGCAGCGCATCATTGCCGCCACGCCCGCTTCGCCGAACGAAGAGGCGATCGAGCGTGCGCTGCGTCCCAAACATCTGGACGAATATGTCGGGCAGGAAAAGACCCGAGACCAGCTGGAAATCTTCATCGCGGCAGCACGCAAGCGCCGCGAAGCGCTCGACCATACCTTGCTGTTCGGGCCGCCCGGCCTGGGCAAAACAACGCTGGCTCATATCATTGCCCGCGAAATGGGCGTCAATCTGCGGCAGACTTCCGGACCGGTGCTGGAGCGGGCGGGCGATCTGGCGGCATTGCTGACCAATCTCGAAACGAACGACGTGCTGTTCATCGACGAGATCCATCGTCTGTCGCCGGTGGTTGAAGAAATCCTGTATCCGGCGCTGGAGGATTACCAGATCGATATCATGATCGGCGAAGGACCGGCGGCGCGTTCGGTGCGGCTCGACCTGCAACCGTTCACGCTGATCGGCGCCACGACGCGCGCCGGCATGCTGACCAACCCATTGCGCGATCGTTTCGGCATTGTTGCGCGGCTGGAATTCTATACGCCGCAACAGCTTGCCAAGATCGTCATGCGGAGTTCGGCATTGCTCAATGCGCCGATCATCGATGAAGGCGCATTCGAGATCGCCAAGCGCAGCCGCGGCACGCCGCGTATTGCCAACCGGTTGTTGCGCCGCGTGCGCGACTATGCCGAGGTCAAAGGCACCGGCGAGATCACCAAGGCGATGGCCGATGCCGCGCTGGTGATGCTGGATGTCGACCCGGTCGGGTTTGACGTAATGGATCGCAAACTGCTGGAAGCGGTACTGTTCAAATTCAACGGCGGCCCGGTCGGCCTGGACAACCTGGCGGCGGCCATCGGCGAAGAGCGCGATACGATCGAGGATGTGCTGGAGCCCTACCTGATTCAGCAAGGTTTCCTGCAGCGCACGTCGCGCGGACGCATCGCGACGCCGGCCGCATATGCGCATTTTGGCGTTACCGCGCCGCGTACCGGGCCGAACGGCGAGTTGTGGGAGCAGGGGTAAGTTGTTTCTGGTTGCCAACGCTATCTAACCGTCTGTCCTGAGCAGGCCGAACGAAGCAGCCGGCCTTGGGGTCGCTCCGGACGAGCGGGTATTGCGACAACCGCGCTTTCCTTTGGATCAGTGCCGAATACCTGCCGATAAGCGAAATTATTCCGGCGCCGCTTCCGCGCTTCTGAAAGATCGCAATGCAAATCTGGGTCGATGCCGACGCGTGTCCCAACGTCATCAAGGATATTCTGTTCCGCGTTGCCGACCGGCTGCAGATCCCGGTGACGCTGGTTGCGAACAAATTATTGCGCACGCCGCCTTCCCGTTTTATCCGGGCGATCCAGGTGCCTGCCGGATTCGATGTGGCGGACAGGGAAATCGTGAAGCTGGTGCAAGCGGGCGACCTGGTGATCACCGCCGATATTCCGCTGGCCGCGGATGTGATTGAAAAAGGCGGACACGCACTTGATCCGAGAGGCGAGTTTTACACCACCGCCAATATTCAGCAGCATCTGACCATGCGTAATTTCATGGATCAACTGCGCGGCAGCGGCGTGGAAACCGGCGGCCCGGCGCCTTTCAGTCAGAGCGACCGCCAATTGTTTGCCAATCGGCTGGACCGGCACTTGGCGCAATACGGCAATAAATAATGGAAGCGTGACGGACTACTAGCCCGGAAATTGCTCTCATTCCGGATTGAATTGACGGCTTGGCTGACTGGCAATACAAGCTTATCCGCATCGTGCGACAGCAATCACGCCGCTTGATGGAACACAATTCCCTCATTCAGCTCTTGTGTAAAAATATTGTGTCGCAGACAATGCCGTATATTCCTTGTTCAATTCCTTCTGTGCGAGTCTTTCATGCTCTTGTCTGCTCAATCCAATCGTTACGCGCATCAACTGCTTGCCGCGCGTGCAAATGCACAGCAAATCCCGCCTTTGTCCGCAAATGCGGCGCTGTCGCTGGCGGACGGATACGATATCGCAAAGAACCTGCTGGATATCCGCATTGCGCAAGGGGAAGTGCCGACCGGACGCAAGATCGGTTTCACCAATCGCGCGGTCTGGTCGAAGTATGGAGCGACCGAACCGATCGACAAGCCGATCTGGGGATCGATGTTCAACACCACGGTGCGCTATACCGACGACAATCACGGCATTCAAAGCCTGGACGGCGCAGTGCAGCCGCGCATCGAACCGGAAATCGTATTCAAGCTTGCTAAAGCCCCTGCGCCGGACGCAACCGTCGATAGCATCGCGGAGTGCATCGAATGGATGGCGCACGGATTTGAAATCGTGGTATGCCCATTCCCGAACTGGCAGTTCAATGCGGTCGATGCGATCGCGGCGTTCGGCCTGCATGGGTCGTTGATCATCGGCGAACCGAAGGTGCTGTCGGCTGCGACCCGCCGCAACCTCGCGGCTGTGCTGGCCAACGCGAGCGTGTCCTTGTCGTATGGCGCAGGCGGCGCCGTTACCTTGCGCGCCGCGGGTTTCGGCAGCGATGTGCTGGACAGCCCGGTGCATGCGCTGTGGCATCTGCACCGGCTGTTGCAAAACCAGCCGCAATTCAAACCGCTCGCCGCCGGCGAAATAATCACGACCGGCACGTTGACCGATGCTTATCCGGTCGAAGCGGGACAGACGTGGACGACTGCGTTTTCCGGTGTTGCATTGCCGGGGCTGACGATTTCGTTCGTTTAGCAGGATTCGCCAAACAGCGAAAAGCGATTGAAACAAATGTCATTCCGGCGAAAGCCGGAATGACGGCGAACTATTCGCAAGTCGCGATCATCGGCAAGTCTCAGGCATCACGACTTCGGCAACTTTTCAAACTGTTCGCGCAATTTTTCCAGTGTGGCGGAAAAATTCACAAGGCGCTCCTTTTCCTGCGCAACCACTTGCGCCGGTGCCCGCGCGACAAAACTTTCATTGCCAAGCTTCGTTTCCGCTTTTGCGATTTCACCTTCCAGCCGCGTGATTTCCTTCGACAGCCGCTCACGTTCCGCCGCCAGATCGATTTCGACTTTCAGCATCAACTTGGCATTGCCGGCCACGGATACCGGCGCCGGCGATTCCGGCAGCGTATCGACGACTTGCACTTCGGACAGTTTCGCCAATGCCTGCAGATAAGGGGCGAACGATTGCAATTGCGCCTTGTCCGCAGCGTGCGCTGCTTCGATCACCAGCGGCACACGCAATGCCGGCGACAATTGCATCTCGCCGCGCAGATTACGGCAAGCGTCGGTCATCGATTTCAATTGCGTCATCCAGCCTTCAGCCTGTTCATCGATTTTCTGCGGCTGCGATGCTGGATACGCCTGGCGCATGATCGAGTCGCCTGCCGGATCGAGCTTGCGTCCCGACAATGGCGCTACCGTTTGCCACAGCGTTTCGGTGATGAATGGAATGACCGGATGCGCCAGCCGCAGCACGCATTCCAGTACGCGCAGCAATGTGCGGCGCGTCGCCCGCTGCTGCGCTTCGGTGCCGTGCTGGATCTGCACTTTCGCGACTTCGAGATACCAGTCGCAATACTCGTCCCAGATGAACTTGTAAACGGCTGAAGCGATATTGTCGAAGCGATAGTCGGTAAAACCTTTTTCGACTTCCGCTTCGGTGCGCTGCAGAATCGACACGATCCAGCGGTCCGCCTGCGAAAAATCGAGATAGCCGCCGGGCTTGCAGGCATCCGCATCATGCTCGTCAATGCCGCAATCCTTGCCTTCGGTGTTCATCAGCACGAAGCGCGTCGCATTCCACAGCTTGTTGCAGAAGTTCCGGTAACCTTCGCAGCGGTTCAGGTCGAAGTTGATGTTGCGGCCCAGCGATGCATAGCTTGCCATCGTGAAGCGCAATGCGTCGGTGCCGAACGCGGGAATGCCGTTCGGGAATTCCTTGCATGTGGCTTTCGCGATGCTCTCGGCCTGTTTCGGATTCATCAGTCCGGCGGTGCGTTTGGCAACCAGCGTCTCGACATCGATGCCGTCGATCAGGTCGATCGGATCAAGCGTGTTGCCTTTCGATTTCGACATCTTCTGACCGTTGGCATCGCGCACGAGTCCATGCACATACACAGTCTTGAACGGCACCTTGCCGGTGAAGTGAGTCGTCATCATCACCATCCGTGCGACCCAGAAAAAGATGATGTCGAAGCCGGTGACCAGCACCGACGACGGCAGGAACATCTTGTAATCCGGCGTCTCTTCCGGCCAGCCGAGCGTCGAGAACGGCACCAGAGCGGACGAGAACCATGTGTCGAGCACGTCGTTGTCGCGCGTCAGTGTGCCGGCGTAGCCTTTTGCGGCGGCCTTGGTCTTCGCTTCCTGCTCGTTGCGTGCGACATAGTAATTGCCGTTGTCGTCATACCATGCGGGAATCTGATGGCCCCACCACAATTGACGCGAGATGCACCAGTCCTGGATATTGTTGAGCCACTGGTTGTAGGTGCTGGTCCAGTTTTCCGGAATCATTTTTATTTCGCCGTCGGCCACTTTTTCCAGCGCGACTTCGGCAATCGATTTGCCGGGGAAATGGGTTCCTGCAGGCGCGGGTTTGCTCATCGCGACGAACCATTGGTCGGTCAGCATCGGTTCGATCACGACGCCGGTGCGGTCGCCGCGCGGCACCATCAACTTGTGCGGCTTGACCGATTCGAGCAAGCCTTGCGCATCGAGGTCGGCGACGATCTGTTTGCGTGCTGCGAAACGGTCCATGCCCTGATACTTGGCCGAACCGTTTTCATTGATTTTTGCATCGAGCGCAAGAATGCTGATTGGCGCCAGGTTATGGCGCTGTCCGACCGCATAGTCGTTGAAGTCGTGCGCAGGCGTGATCTTCACGCAGCCGGTGCCGAATTCCTTGTCGACGTATTCGTCCGCGATCACCGGAATTTCGCGATCGGTCAGCGGCAGCTTCAGCATCTTGCCGATCAGATGCGTGTAGCGCTCATCGGTCGGATCGACCGCCACTGCGACGTCGCCGAGCATCGTTTCCGGCCGCGTGGTCGCTACCGTGATATGGCCGCTGCCGTCAGCCAGCGGATAGCGGATGTTCCACATGTGGCCGTCTTCTTCCTCCGACACGACTTCCAGATCCGATACGGCGGTGCCTAATACCGGGTCCCAGTTGACCAGCCGCTTGCCGCGATAAATCAAACCCTGCTCGACCAGGCGCACGAACACTTCGGTGACGGTCTTCGACAGCCTGTCGTCCATCGTGAAGTATTCGCGGCTCCAGTCGGTCGATGCGCCCATGCGGCGCATCTGGCCGGTGATGGTGCTGCCCGACTTTTCCTTCCACTCCCACACCTTGTCGATGAATTTTTCGCGGCCGAGGTCGTGGCGCGAGATTTTCTGCGCGTCGAGTTGGCGCTCCACCACGATCTGGGTGGCGATGCCGGCGTGGTCGGTGCCAGGCACCCAGGCCGTGTTGTAGCCGCGCATGCGGTAGTAGCGGGTCAGGCCATCCATGATGGTCTGGTTGAATGCGTGTCCCATGTGCAGGGTGCCGGTCACGTTCGGTGGCGGCAGCTGGATACTGAACGAAGGTTTGTCGGCGTCGGTGGTGGCGGCGAAGTAACCGCGCCGTTCCCACTCGCTGCGCCAGAACTGTTCAATCTCGGCTGGCTCGAAAGACTTGGCTAATTCCATGGTGTAGGCGTGTGTGTTTTGCGAAAATAAACATTATAGATGACGGGGGCGCTGGCCGTGCCGCAGGGCGGCGCTCTTTTTCAGCTGGACCCGGGCCTGAGCCCGACCATACAAGGATACAGTTACTTTACTTGCGCGATTTTTTGCCGCCTCGGTGCGATGGACTTGCTGATTGCCGCATCCCGTTCTTGCGTCAATATCTGTAAGGCTGCTTTACTCTGTTCATCCGTCGGCACGTAGACCAGCAGGCGATCGCCGTTCTTGGGCGCCGACCACCAATTAGTCTGATGTAGTGACATCACGCCGGCGCGCGGATGGTGAAAGCGCTTCAGCTGGTTTTCAATACCGCGCACTTCATAGCGCTGCCACAGTTCCTTGAACTCGTCCGACCCCGCAAGCATGCGCTGCAACTGCCGCGCCCACGCCGCGTCATGCATATGATCGGCCAGGGCCGCGCGGAACGTCGCGACCATGCGCGGCAGATCCTCCTCCCAGTCGGTCCGCGCGGCCCGCCATGCCTTATTGGTAAAAGCGAGATAGATGCAATTGCGATCCTGCGGGGCCAATTGCGCAAGATCGATACATTGCAGACGGCTGTATGCCTGATTGAAGCCTATGATGTCGAAGCGCGCATTCTGAAGCACTGCTGGTAAAGGATTGAGTTGATCGAGAATCGCCCGACTGACCTGCGACAGCATTTCGCACGCAGGCGTCATTGCAGACACCTGTTCGACTTTACCAGCCAGCAGAAACAGATGCCGCGTTTCCGCTTCCGTGCATTGCAGGGCGGTCGCAATCGCATTCAATACCTTGGTCGATGTCCGCACCGGACGGCCTTGTTCCAGCCAGGTGTACCAGGTAACACCAATCTCCGCGAGTTGCGCGACTTCTTCACGGCGCAGGCCGGGCGTGCGACGACGGCCGAAGCGCGGCAAGCCCAATCGGCTCGGATCAAGACTTTCACGACGCGCGCGCAGAAAGGTGCCCAACTCGCGCGCGAGGCTGGTGTTGGCAAGCGATGCCAGCTCCTGTTGTTCGTTGATTCCCATCGTATTTCCTCGCGTATGTGCGGCAGACC
The DNA here is from genome assembly GCA_028292665.1 of Herminiimonas sp. GTDB lineage: Bacteria > Pseudomonadota > Gammaproteobacteria > Burkholderiales > Burkholderiaceae_D > JAQGLW01. Next base: position 4,853 of record JAQGLW010000032.1, on the reverse strand, counting down.
GGTACATTTTATACCAGGATAAGCAAGCCCTTGTACCACGTTAAATTACTACGCATACTACCCCGACTTCGCACAATTTTGAACAGCTTCACACCATGACAACGACCACCGTCACCGCTGACAAATCCGCATCCACACTCGGCCCCGCCGGCCTGATGGTGCTACTGGCGGGGCAACTGCTGCCGCAGATCGATTTCTCGATCGTCAATGTCGCACTCGACGCGATCGCGCAAACTTTTCATGCCACTGCAACCGAGTTGGAATTGATCGTCGCCGTGTACGGTGTCGCGTTCGCAGTGTGTCTGGCGATGGGTGGACGACTGGGCGACAACTTTGGCCGCAGAAAATTATTTCTGTGGGGCGTGAAGCTGTTCGGCATCGCGTCCTTGCTGTGCGGATTGGCGGGCTCGATCTGGATGCTGCTCGCGGCGCGCATCTTGCAGGGTGTCGGCGCTGCCTTGATCGTGCCGCAGATTCTGGCGACGATCCATGTCGGTCTCAGCGGTCACGAGCATTCGCGCGCGATCGGTTATTACGGCGCGATCGGCGGGTTGGCGTTCATCATCGGACAGGTGCTGGGTGGTTTTCTGGTGTCGGCAGATATTGCCGGCCTCGGCTGGCGCAGCGTGTTCCTGATCAATTTGCCGATCTGCGCCGCATTGTTGATCGCTACGCCGCGCTGGATTCCGGAAACCAAACGCGCGCTCAGGGTCAATATCGATTGGCCCGGCACGACATTGCTGGCAATGCTGATCGTCTGTCTGCTGCTGCCACTCGCGCTCGGTCCAGTCAAACACTGGGCGTGGCCTTACATTGCATTGCTGAGCGCCGCGCTGCCGCTGCTTGCGCTGCTGTGGAAAACGAACTGCGTCAGGAAAAACGCAATGCACATCCTTTGCTGCCACCGGCTCTACTGCGCATTCCAAGCACACGTTTCGGCCTGGTGATTGCGGTGCTGTTTTTCTCTTGCTGGAGCGGTTACATGTTTGCAATGGCGCTGGCATTGCAAAGCGGCGCAGGCCTGTCGCCGCTGCATGCCGGCAATGCGTTCATCGCGCTTGGCACATCGTATTTTGTGTCGTCGCTGACAAGTGCTCGCGTCGTCAAACGGTTCGGGCAGGCACCTACATTGATGCTTGGTTGCGCGGTGCAGATGGCTGGACTGCTCGGCCTGATGCTGACGCTGAAACTGGTGTGGCCGCATCCGAACTTGCTGAACCTGATCCCGGCAACGATCTTCATAGGCTATGGACAAGCGCTGATCGTTGGCAGCTTCTTTCGCATTGGCCTGTCCGATGTGCCGGTCGATCAGGCCGGCGCCGGCAGCTCGATGTTGTCGACGGTGCAGCAGGCGTCGTTTGGTTTGGGGTCGGCGTTGCTCGGAACCGTGCTGGCGCAGACCTTGCACCTGGGCGGCAGCTACCTGCCCGCGATCGTCGCTGCGCTCAGTACCGAATTGGGCATCATGGCCGTGCTGCTGATCAGCACCGTGATCTATCACTTCCGTCACGGGGTTTTATCGCGCGCGTAGCACGATACGCTTCGAGCGCCTCGGACTGCGGATCTTCCGCTCGCTAAGCAAGAATCCCATACTTGCGGCATGATTACCCAATGATAAAAATTCTCGGAAAATCCAGCTCCATCAACGTGCGCAAAGTACTGTGGACCTGCGCCGAACTGGGATTGCCCTTCGAGCGCGAGGATTGGGGGGATGAGTTCCGCCCGACCCGGACTCCGGAATTCCTGAGACTCAATCCGAATGCAATGGTTCCGGTCATCGTCGACGGCGACTTCGTGCTGTGGGAATCGAACGCTATCTGCCGTTACCTGTGCGCGCAATATGGCGGCGCCTCGCTGCTGCCGGCAGCGCCTGCCGAGCGGGCCCGGGTCGAGCAGTGGATGGACTGGCAGGCGACCGAGTTGAACAACGCCTGGCGCTACGCCTTCATGGCGCTGGTGCGCCATAGCGGGGCGCATGGCGACGCGGCCCAGGTGTCGGTCAGCGTCGCCGGCTGGAATCGGCAGATCGGCATCCTGGAAGGACAGCTTGGCGCGACGGGAGCCTACGCGACCGGCGACAATTTCACGCTGGCCGACATCGTGCTGGGGTTGTCGGTCAACCGATGGATGATGACGCCGATGCAGCGCCCCGCGTATCCGTCCGTTGCCCTCTACTACCAACGGCTACACGCGCGCCCCGGCTTTGCCGAGTATTGCGGCAACGGCGTTCCCTGAAGGCTTCATCCGCGCTCGAAAAAAAAGGACGCCGCAGCGTCCTTTTCTACTTGCCGGCAAGTGCTTAGTTGCCGCAGCCTACAGACTTGATGCGGTCATAGGCCGCTTTTGCCTGCACCAGGCCGAAGCCGAACTTGACGTCGCGGCCCACCGCGCCCAGGTCCAGCGCGCTCTTGCCGAGCGAACTGCGGATCTGCGCGCCGGTACAGGTCGGGAAATAGCTCCAGACCAGGGCGGCAACCGCGGAAACGTGCGGCGTCGCCATCGAGGTGCCATCGAAGTAGGCATAGTTGGTGGCCGTCACCGCCACCGTCGCGCTCTGGCCCAGCTGGGTCTTCATCGACGCGCCTTCGGTGTCGCTGGCGGTCACCGATGGAATGGTGGTGACGGTCGTGCCCAGCGTGCCGCCGAAGCCGCCGGCAACGTTGTTGTACACGACAGCGCCAACCCCGCCGCTGCTCTGGCAATTGCTGACCTTGGTCGCGAAGTCGATCGTGCCGCGCGCGATCAGGCAGACCTTGCCCGCTACCGCGCTGTTGACCGTGTCGCCGATGCCGAAGTCAGCCAGTGCGGCGGTGGCCGACTTGAGCGGCGAACCTTCCATCGCGCCCGGCGCATAGCTGGTCGTGCCGACCTTCAGCGACGCCGCGGTGCCGGCGCCCATCGGGACGGTCGACAGCACGTTCACGCCCGGAGCGGCGATTTCGACCTTCGAGTTGTACTGGGAGAAGGTGGCCCAGGCTTTCGACTCGTCCAGCGCCGCCACCGACATCACGCTGCTGTAGCCGGCAGGGTAGGAGAGCGCAGTGGTGCCGTCATTGCCGGCCGCCGCCACGTTCAGGATGCCTTTTGCATACAGCGCATCGAACGCGCGCTGTTCCGTCTTGCTGGACCGCGCGCCGCCGAGCGACATGGTGATCACGTTCGCCGCGGCCGCGCCGCACTTGTTGGCGGCGCTGGCCAGCGTCGACGAATAGGCCCAGGCGGTGGCGCCGAACACTTTCACGATGTGCAGTTTGAGCAGGCGGTTCGGGTTCACGCCGACCACGCCCACGCCATCGTTGTTGATGGCGGCGATGGTGCCGGCCACGTGGGTGCCGTGATGGTTTTCGTCGGTGTACCACCAGCCGGTGCCGGAGTCGTATTCGCCTGCGACATTGTTGGCGCTCAGGTCTTCATGCGCGCGGTCGTAGCCCGAATCGATAATGCAGACCTTGCGGTTGGCGGAATTCGTGTCCGGCAGCAGGTCGGCCTGTACCATCTTGATACCGTACGGTACTTGCTGCCCCAGCAGGTACGGCGTGCCGGTCGAGGCGGTGGAGCCGGAGAATGCCTTGCGCACTACGTCGTCCTCGACGTACTCGACGTTCGGGTTGTTTTGCAGTCCCTTGAGCGCTTGGACCGGCACTTCGATCGCCATCGCATTCATGCCGAAAATTTCGTGCTTGACCGCGCCATGCGCGGCGCTGACGGCAGCCTTGATATTGGCTGCCGCGCCAGGTTTGAAGGCGACGATCACGCGGGTGGTATCGGCCGCGCTTGCGCTGCCGAGCACGCCCATTGCAACGGTGGCCAGGCACATCTTGATCGCCATAGTCATCGGGGAAACACCGGTGCTTCTTTGAGTCATATTATTCTCCGAAAAGTTACCTGTTGTGTCGCGGCGGCTTTTGGCGCGCCAGAGCTGGATGTTTTATTTGACAACGTGAACGCCACCTAAGCGGCCAAGCAAGTGTATGGCGAAAAGAAAAGCTTAATCAATCATAGATTCCATAAAAAAACGTTGAGTGTTGCGCTGTGTAGTCGCGTCCCGATTGAACGCGCGGTATTTTTTTGCCTATGCTATATTTTTCGCCGCAGCAAGCGTTCCGGCGCCAGTTGCTGCGCGTCCGGCCACCGGCGCCGAGAAAATTTCCACTGCTAACATGCACGCCGTATAATTATTTCCACTCGGACTTTAACGGTTTCCCAGATGAACTCAGCGTCCACCGTCAAACGCCTGATCCTTATCGTCGACGACGACGCATTGCTGCTGCAATTTCTCGAAGAATTGCTGGGCGACGCCGGTTACGACACCGTCGCTGCTGCTTCGGCGGCGGAGGCGATCCGTCAGATTGAAGCGCGCGAGCCGGACCTGGCCATGCTCGACATCACAATGCCTGGCATGTCGGGCCTGGAACTGGCCCGCCACCTGCACGAACACACCTCGGTGCCTTTCATGTTCCTGTCGGCCGGCGGCGACGGCGATTCCGGCAAGCAGGCTGCGACTTACGGCGCCGTCGGCTTTGTCGTCAAGCCGGTCGACGCCGCGCGCCTGATGCCGGCGTTCGAAGCGGCGCTGGCGCGGGCCGACGAGATTCGCCAGTTGCGGCGTACCGAAGCGAACCTTAATTCCGCGCTTGCCGCCGGCCGCGAAACCAGCCTGGCGGTGGGCCTGCTGATGGGCCGCTTCCATGCCGACCGCAACACCGCGTTCGAAGTGCTGCGCGACCACGCCCGTTCGAGCCGGCGCAAGATCAACGAAGTGGCCGACCAGATGCTGGCGGCCGAGGAAGTCCTCAACAGCCTGCACGCCGCCTTCGCCAGCCGCATCAAACCGAAGTAAACCGGAGCCGCAC
>JAQGLW010000166.1 GCA_028292665.1 Herminiimonas sp. | reverse complement strand
CGAGAAGTTCTAGATGCACCCTGCTGTTGAATTTCACTCTAATTCAGCCTGCTTTTCCATCGAACTTTGACCCAAGCCCATCCTGTCGTAAGCATTTTCGAACAACGCTTTCGCTTCGCGCGAATGGATCACCAAGAAGCGAAAAAGGTGGGTCAAAACATGGTGCAATTCAACAGGTTCCCATCAATCCACACGATGACAGCCATGAAGTGATGATGAACAAGGCTTTGCTGACCAAGTCGGAGCAATGGTCTTATGAATCTGAGTGGAGATTGTGTCGTTACGACGGTGGACCCGGTGTTGTTCAATTCCGGCCCGCCAATCTCACGGGAATCATCATCGGGGCGCTAGCATCCCCCTCAACAGCCGATACGGTTATGACGTGGGTCCGGCAGCGTTCTGTTCCCGTCAACCTTTATCGAGCATCTGTTAGTCCTAAGAACTTCGAACTGCACATCGCCCCAATACGAGCTGCCAGTCAGCCCACACGCCTTCCGCAAAGTCATGAGTAGTCGGCGCAACGCTCTGCAAGCTAGTCGCCGCCTGCAGCGCAGCTGCCGGAAAATTATTTGCTATTAATCGGCATTAATCCCTAAAGAATGGCTGGAATCAGACGTTAATTTGCTTATATAGGGAATTCCCGCATAGCCAGGAATAATCCCAAGCGAACCCGTACAAGAGGGAATGCGGGCGGAAATGAAAAAACACTGAGTAATCAGACCGAAGTACTTGCCTTCGTCCTCTGCAAAGAGGAATACGGGATCGATATCCTGACGGCGCAGGAAATCCGCAGCTACGACACGGTAACGAGCCCTGCCGGCGCGCCGGAGTTCGTCAAGGGTGGCATTGAATGCGGCGGTCGAAGCAGCGCGTGCCGGCGAACAGCAGGTATGAGCGCAGTAGCGAAGACGCCGGTAGTTAAATAAAAATGGAAACAGGGAGCGGTGAAAGCGATGCGTATCGGGAATCTAAAAATAGGAGTGCGGCTGGCAATCGGTTTTGGACTAATGCTGGTATTGATCGGATTAATGACTGTCATTGGCATTTTTCGTCTGGAGCGCATCAATGAATCTACGGAACAGCTGGTAGGCAAATCGCTGCGCAAAGAACGGTTGGCGCAAGAATGGTTGCTGATCACGAGCACCAATGGCATGCGTGCGCTGGTGGTGGCAAAAAGCGATAACGCAATCGCAAAATCATTTCAGAATGCGATCAGCGCTCAAGGAGCGCGCATCGGCGACATTCAAAAGGAATTGGATGCCGGCATCGAATTCTCGGATGAAAAGCAGCTGTTTGCCAATGTCGCCAGCAAGCGGCCTGAGTTTACCCTCAAACGCAACAACGCAATGAAAATCAAGGGAGAAGGGAACAACGCGGAAGCAATGAGACTGATTGATACCGAAGTCGTACCCGCTCTCAATGCCTATATTGCCGCTCTTGAAAAGATTCCGGCATATTACGCCGAAAAAATCAACGTTTCCCGTCAATCGATCCAGTCGGACTATCGCATGGCGGTGACTTTCCTGCTGCTGAGCGGAGTATTCGCGATCGTACTGGGTATCGTATTGTCCTGGTATCTTTCGCGCGGCATCACGGGGCCGCTGAAGGACGCATTGGCAGCAGCAGAGCAAGTCGCCAATGGCAATCTGAATGCGAACCGTTCAAAAGTTTTCATGAAAGACGAGGTCGGGCAGTTGCAACAGGCAATCGGACGGATGCAGGATTATCTTAGCCGGGCAGTGACGGAAATCCGCAATGGCACGTTGTCGATCGCCACTGCATCTCGACAAATCGCAACCGGCAATCAGGACCTGTCCGGACGTACCGAGCAACAAGCCGCTTCACTTGAAGAAACGGCCTCATCGATGGAAGAACTGACTTCGACGGTGAAGCAGAATGCCGACAATGCAATGCAGGCCAACCAGCTGGCGGTGTCGGCTTCGGGTATCGCGGTCAAGGGCGGCGATGTGGTGTCGCAGGTGGTCACGACGATGGGTTCGATCAATGAGTCGGCCAGGAAGATTGTCGACATTATCGGTGTGATCGATGGCATCGCGTTCCAGACCAATATCCTGGCATTGAATGCCGCGGTGGAAGCAGCGCGCGCCGGCGAGCAAGGACGCGGCTTTGCGGTAGTGGCGACCGAAGTGCGCAGCCTGGCACAGCGTTCTGCGAATGCAGCCAAGGAAATCAAGGCATTGATCGGCGACTCCGTGGAAAAAGTCGATGCCGGCGCCAAGCTGGTGGATCAGGCCGGTGCAACAATGCAGGAAGTCGTCGATAGTGTGAAGCGCGTAACCGACATCATTGGGGAAATTGCAGCGGCCAGCAACGAACAGAGCCGGGGCATCGAGCAGGTGAATCAGGCCATCGGCAACATGGACGAGGCAACACAGCAGAATGCGGCTCTGGTGGAAGAGGCTGCTGCTGCGGCGCAGTCTTTGCAAGAGCAGGCAATCAATCTCGAACACGCGGTCAGCGTATTCAAGCTCGAAGAAGAGCACGCCAGCTTCCCCTCCCTCTCCGCGAGGCATATGGCAGTCGCCCGTACCGGAGTGAAGGAGCAGCAAACCTTGCAAACACAACCCAGAAAGACTGCCATCGCATCCGCCGCCAATCGCCAAATTGCTTCGGCGTCACGAAAAAAAACGCCGGTAGCAACAGCGGAAGACGGATGGGAGGAATTCTGACTGCAGCGACAAGACATTGTCCTGCGGATTAGTCCTGAACAGGACCGGAAGAGCGGTCCTGTTCGGCATTGACCGGTCCCTGTCGAATTACTTTCGATCGTCCCGGTCCAGACTGAGAGCGCCGCTGCCGTGTATCACCACGTACAGCAAGCCGCCCATCATTGAAATATTTTTCATGAAATGGATCATTTGATTTTGTGCCTGGTCGGGCGGCATGGCCCAGAAATTATGAAACAGCAATGCGGCGAGTGCGGTGAACAACAACATTGCTGCTGCGGCCCAACGCGCTTTCCAGCCGAGCACCAGCAAAATGCCGCCGCCCAGTTCGACGATGATCGCGCCGACGGCGGCCAACTGCGGCAACGGCAGCCCCTTGCTCGCGATGTAGCCCACCGTGCCGTCGAAACCGCCTATTTTTGAAAACCCCGACAGTATAAAAATCAGCGCAATCAGGATGCGACCGGCCAATGGGCCATAACGATTCAATGCATTCATGTGTAATCCTCCCTGGTGAAAATGGTTGTTAATGTTATTGTGCTGCTTCATTCTGCGGTGGCAAGACGCCCTTCGCGAAAGTCGTTGATGGCCTGAAAAATCTCCTCCTGCGTGTTCATCACGAAGGGACCGTATTGCGCGATCGGTTCCCTGAGCGGCCGGCCGGCAATCAGCAGTACGCGTGCGGGAGAATCCGCGCGCAGCACCACGCCATCATTATCCTCGCCGTTTTTCAGAATCGCCATGCGCTGTTGCGGCACCTGTTTGTCGCCGATCCGTATTTCGCCACGGTAGACGTAGACGAAGGCGTTGAACGCCGGCGGCAGCGTTTGCGTAAAGCTTGCGCCTGCCGCCATATGCAGATCGAGATAGAGCGGCTGCGTGGTCTCGCGCTGCATCGCACCGGCAACACCGTGGCTGGCGCCGGCGATCGCGCGTACCGTCACACCCTCGGGCGTGGTGAACTCGGGGATCTCCGCGCTTTGAATGTCGCGGTACCACGGTGCGCGCATCTTGTCTTTCGCGCCCAGATTCAGCCAGAGCTGAAAGCCTTCCATGCTTCCTTCTTCCTGCTCCGGCAATTCGGAATGGATCACGCCGCGTCCAGCCGTCATCCACTGCACGCCGCCTTGTTGCAGCAGGCCTTCGTTGCCTGCGCTGTCGCGATGGCGCATGCGGCCGGCGAGCATGTAGCTCACGGTTTCAAAGCCGCGGTGCGGATGGTCGGGGAAGCCGCCGATGTAGTCGTCCGGGTTGTCGGTGCCGAACGCATCGAGCATCAGGAACGGGTCGAGCCGGCGTTGCAGCGGCTGCGTCAATACCCGCGTCAGTTTGACGCCGTCGCCGTCGGAAGTGGCTTGGCCGGTCACCAGCTGTTCAACCGCGCGCGGGCGCGTCACAAGTTCGGGCCGTAATGCCGGGGTGGTGCTTGGTGTCATGATGAACTCCTTATTTCGATCAGCAACCATGTCTGTTATGCCAGCAGCGCTTCGTCGATCTGGCTATAGGCCGAGGCCAGCGCATTTTGTTCCGCTTCCGGTCCCATCGCCAAGCCTTCAGCGTATACGAATTGCACGTCGGTCATGCCCAGGAAGTTGAACAAGGTCTTCAGGTACGGCGTTTGGGAATCGTTCGGCGTATTGCGATAGAGGCCGCCGCGGGTAAGCGCGACATACACCTTCTTGCCTGTAAGCAGACCTTCGGGGCCCTTGTCCGTGTAGCGGAAGGTTACCTGCGCGCGCGAGATGGCGTCGATCCAGTTTTTCAATTGGGCCGGCACGCCAAAGTTATACATCGGCACGCCGAACACCACCACATCGGCGGCCTGGATTTCGGCGATCAGCGCATCGTCCAGCGCGACCCGCGCAACTTGTTCAGGCGTGCGTTGCAGGGCCGGGCTGAACAGAGCCTGCAGCGCGGCATCATCCAGCATCGGGTGGGGTGTGCGGCCCAGATCGCGCACGGTCAATACTGCTTGCGGCCGGGCGGCGTTCAAGCGCTCGACGAGAACAGTGGCTAGACGAGTGGAGTGGGAACCTTCGGTCCGGGCGCTGGAATTGATTTGCAGAATCTTCATGGTGACATCCTTTACATGGGGGTGGTTGCAATGGGGGTCACTTTATACGTTCCAAAATCAATCCGTAAGGCGTTAAAATGGATATCATTGTTCCATTAATGGAAAAGAGGGGGAGATGATGAATCTGGAGCCGAATGATCTTTTACTGTTCGCGCGCGTGGTGGATGAGGGCAGTTTCAGCCGCGCGGCCGAGCGTCTGGGAATGCCGAAATCGACGCTGTCCCGGCGCATGGCGGCGCTGGAGTCGCAACTGGGCGAGCGGCTGCTGTTACGCACCACGCGCAAGCTCACCGTCACCGATTTCGGCAACGCCGTGTTGTCGCACGCCCACCAGGTGACGGCCGAGGTGGAAGCCACCCTGGCGCTCACTCAACACCGTCAGGTCGAACCGAGCGGCCGCTTGCGAGTATCGATGCCGGCCGATTTTGCCAACGACGTGCTGGCGCCGCTGCTTGCGGAATTCATCGCCAGGCATCCGTCCATTTCACTCGAACTGGACCTGTCGCCGCGTCGGGTGGATCTGATCGGCGAAAATTTCGACGTCGCGATTCGCATGGGCGACTTGTCCGACGATGCCACGCTGGCAGCACGGCGCGTAGGCGTGTTTTCGGTAGGATTGTATGCTTCACCCGGCTACCTGGAACGCCGCGGCGTGCCGTTCGAGCCCGAGGCGTTGATGGAGCACGATGCGTTGCGTCTGCTCGCACGCAGCGGCGAGCCGATACCATGGATGCTCAGCCGTGCCGATGTGCACTGGGAGGGTACGCCTCCCGGCCGCGCCACCGCAAATTCGCCCGCGCTGCTGATCCGCCTGGCCATCTCGGGCGCCGGCATCACCATCCTGTCGGACCACTTTGCCGAGCAGTATGTGCGAAACGGCGAATTGGTTCAGGTGCTGGAGGACTGGAGCCTGCCGGCAGTCACGGCTTGGGCCGTGTTTCCCGGACGTCGATTGATGCCGGCCCGCACGCGTGTGTTTCTCGATGCGCTGCAGGCTGAATTCTCAGGGCCGCGGTGTCAGCAGATGGAGGCGCAGATCGAGCAAACCAAACGTGACAGGCGCGGCAGCGGGCGGCCGAAGAAGGCAAACTCAAACTAACGGCATGTGTATTGGAATATCAACCGCAGGAACAGGCCGCTATCGAGGCTGCGACCGCTGTCGGCGGGAAACCGATTCTCATGAATCTGGCGCAGCGGGCCGCGACGTCGTCTTGATGACCGTCACGCGGGTGATGAAGAACTCTCCATCCACCACGGTTCTATGCGGCATGCCGACGACGTTGAACCCCGGCCCGCCATCATCGAGCCAGATTTGCGCCAGCGTATCGAATTCCTCCGGCTCCAGGCGCAGCATTTGCGCGGTAATGACAAATGTCGCACCGTCTTTCTGTCTCTTCACAAAATCGTCAATCGCGGCCATACCGTTACTTTGTCGCTCCATTGGAATTGTCGTCAATCATAGCGCGGTTTCGTTTCCCGAGAGCCGGTGGCAGCCGAAGTCGGCGCACCTGAGCACCTATGTGACAGGTCGCTTTCGCGCATTCGATGATCGTTTGGCGCCGGCCGCAAGCGAACGTTCGCGCCTTGCGTCAATTTTCAGAATTGATTTTCGATAGACAATTATTTGATATATTTGGCATTTAGGCAGCTATGGCGATCCGGCTCAATACCGACGCACCGCGAACGGCGCGGGTTATCGGCACGTTAAGCGCCTGGTCATGAGATAAATCATGTGGAAATATTTCGCGGCTTCGCTCGCATCAGCAATGCTCATAAACGAATGCGGCGCAGCAGAGTACCTTGCGAACGCCAACTACTTCGGACTATTCACCACAGAAAGCCGCGACGGGAAGAACGGTTGTGCATCTGTCGATTCAAAAACCGTGACTGTCGGCATGCCTGTAAATATCGTTGTGCTTTCGAAGCCGCAACGGATACTGAACGGGATAGTGGAATCCAAATCAAGCGCCGAGTGCACCCGTTTTTTTCAGTCCAGTAAATCTGCCGCCTTTTACGACATAACCATTACACGAGGCAAGTTCGAACCCCACGAGCTAGGCGTCGCAGTTTTGTCAACAGTGGCATTGACCCAAACAAAGGCGGCAGATGTTACGGCAGAGCTTGATCAAGAAAGTTACCGCTTCCATGAATGCTCCAGCAATGAGGGCATTCACGTAGCTGTCCGCTCCAGGAGCGGAAAAGTCCAGACGGTATGGCATGATTATATTTATCTCGGCTATGATGTCGAGCCGACATGCCGGAAGAAGGACTATGCAGGCATCGAAGCGCTTGACAAGGCATTCAATCGTGACCCGCAAATGCGTGCTCGTTGATTTGCCGCTACGTTTTTTCACCACCAGGGGAGTTGACAAAGATGTTCAGAAAAACCATAACGATTTTTTTCACCATTGCTGCTTTAGTGTCGGCGACCGGTTGTTCCACGTTAGCTGATGCTCGCGGGGCCAAAGGGTCCGGGGTATCACGAGTGTATGAGGCTTCTGCAGAAACCGTATGGAAAGCGATGCCGACCGTTCTTTCTGAAGTAGGTTTGCAACTGGTTGGAGACAATAGAACCGAAGGCTATATTTTGGCGCAAAGAGGTATCACTGCCTTCAGTTACGGCGAGAACGTTGCGATTTTTATCGAGTCCGTAGGTGGAGTCACCAAAACGCGAGTGGAAGCTGTATCGAAAAAGGCAATGGCTACGAACATCTTTGCGCCGAGCTGGGAAAAAGAGATCCTTGATAAGTTGGGTGAGAAGCTGAAAGTAAAATCCTCAACCTGATTTGCCGCTCCGGAAGGAAGCGCGGGAAGCCGCGCTCCTCCGAGCTAAACCGCCAGGCATTCCCCGGCAGAACAGTGCGCGCGAAATGCAGCCTGAATGGAGTTCAGGCAATCGGATGTCTGAGCGGGCGCTGCGGCTGCATCGCCCGCACACCCATACGGACCACTAGGGACAGTTGGCGTTGCATTGTCTGCAGCTTGTAATGCTTCCGGAAAAGCCGGGCTCGTAAAAACGATAGTGCCCTTTGCCCTGGGCTTTGGCGTGATACAACGCAATATCCGAATTCCTGAGCAGCTCTTCCGCATTTTCTCCGTCACGCGGATACAGGCTGATTCCGATCGACGCGCCTACCGCGTTTCTTCCATGCGTTAGTTCGAACGGATTTTTCAATACTTCTCCCATCCGATGCGCCACGTGCGATGCATCCGTTTCGCTGACCACCTGTTCGATAATGATGATGAACTCATCGCCGCCATGGCGCGCAATGTTATCGGAAGGCTTCAGCGCCGACTTCATCCGCAAGGCCGCCGCTCGCAGCAGTTCGTCGCCGGCCAGGTGGCCCAGCGTATCGTTGACGTTCTTGAAACCGTCAAGATCGAGATAAAGCAATGCGAGCATCCGTTCGTTGCGTTTTGCCTGCTCCAGCGCTGTCGGAAGATAATTCATCAGCCAATTGCGATTCGGCAAGGCTGTCAATACATCTTCATTCGCCATCCGTGCGAGTTCACGCGCCTGCGCCTTGGTTTCCATTGCATTCTTCTGGGCCTGATCCAGGCGAAGGTTGAGCCTGGCCAGTTCGTCGGTATGCTGCGCGATCAGCTGCTCCAGTTCATTGCGCATCGCTTCGCTGGCTTTGCGTCCTGCGGCGAGGGCCGCAGTCAGTTCGGCGCCGATGCGCCGCAGCTGTTCGATTTCTTCCGCACGCGTGAGTCCCGCTTCGATCGCGGGAATAATGTGCCTGGCGTTGACGGGCTTGACGATGTAGCCGATCGCGCCGCTTTGCGCCGCTTGGCGCGCGGTCTCGACATCCTCATGCGCCGACATGAACATGAATGGAATCGTCGTCTTTTGCCGTAACTGTGTTGCCAGCTCTATACCAGACATGCCGGGCATCGATATATCGATGATGGCCATATCCGGGGCGGTTTGCGCAATCATCTGCAGGGCCTGCTCGGCCGACGCGGCCTGCATGACATCGTGTCCGGCATTGCGTATCGCCATTCCCAGTATGGCAAGCAGCACGCGGTCATCGTCCACGGCAAGAATGCAACGTCTTCTGTTTTTTTCCGGCTCGATCACTGTTGCCTCTCCCTGCCAGCCTGAAGTTATAGTTTTGGCCCAATCTAGAATTTATCCCGATCGGGTGGCCGGCGTTTGATTTCAGCCAAACAATCGAGATGTGATGCGCAGGCAATCCTTTGCAAAAAAACAATCCCCAAAGATTTGCCCGGCCTTGCCCGGGCATCCTGCAAAAATTGCCGAATACACAAGATCGATCAACAGAGCCGCTTCGGCGCGCCACGATTCATTCGCCGCCTCACTGCAATCCGCCCGAACCGGCACCGGGATGACATTTGCTCCGATGGTTTCGCGCTATACTTGCTTCAATTGACGTTAACGTAAACGTCATATCGCGGGCGGCGCGCCGGCTCGACCGGATAAACTTCTGCGAACAAGGCATGGAGACAACGGTGACCGACCTTTCCGTTTCGCAAAAGCTGACCGACTACAAACCCGTCAACAAGGTGCGCTTCATCACGGCGGCATCTCTGTTCGACGGTCACGATGCGTCGATCAATATCATGCGGCGCATCCTGATGGCGCACGGCGCCGAAGTGATCCATCTCGGCCATAACCGCTCGGTCGACGAGATCGTTACCGCCGCATTGCAGGAAGATGCGCAAGGCATTGCCTTGTCTTCCTATCAGGGCGGCCATGTCGAATATTTCAAGTACATGATCGATCTGCTCCAGGAACGCGGCGGCGCGCACATCAAGGTATTCGGCGGCGGCGGCGGCGTGATCGTGGCGGACGAGATTGCGGAATTGCACGCATACGGCGTGGCCCGGATTTTCAGCCCGCAGGACGGCCAGCGCATGGGCCTGGCCGGCATGATCCTGTCGATGATCCATGCATGCGACACCGACCTGTCGCCCTATGCGCCGACCACACTCGATGCGCTGGCCGGCGGCGATACGGCCGCCAAGCACCGATCGCTGGCGCAACTGATCACCTCACTGGAAAACCGCAAGGCCGGTTCTGCAATGACAGCGGACATGCGCAATATTGCCGGCACCGTCAGGACGCCGGTGCTGGGCATTACCGGCACCGGCGGCGCCGGCAAATCGTCGTTGACGGATGAATTGATCCGCCGCATCCGGCTCGATCAGGACGATGCCTTGCATATTGCGGTGATTTCCATCGATCCGTCGCGCCGCAAGTCCGGCGGCGCACTGCTGGGCGACCGCATCAGAATGAATGCAATCAATCCATGGCATGGGCAGGTGCGCGTCTTCATGCGCTCGCTGGCCACGCGCGACGCCGGTTCCGAAATTTCGCAGGCGCTGCCCGACGCGATCGCCGCCTGCAAGCTTGCCGGATTCGATCTGGTGATCGTCGAAACTTCCGGCATCGGCCAGGGCGATGCGGCGATCGTGCCGCATGTCGATGTCAGCATGTATGTGATGACGCCGGAATTCGGCGCCGCATCGCAACTGGAAAAAATCGACATGCTCGACTTCGCCGATTTCGTCGCCGTCAACAAGTTCGACCGCAAAGGCGCGCAGGATGCATTGCGCGACGTTGCCAAGCAATACCAGCGCAACCGCGAATTGTGGAACAAGCACCCGGACGAGATGCCGGTATACGGCACGCAGGCGTCGCGCTTCAACGACGATGGCGTCACCGCGCTGTACCAGGGATTGCTGCCGCGCCTGGCGAGCCTGGGACTGAAGACTGCGCCGAGCAGGCTGCCCCCGGTCGCGTCGAAATTTTCATCCGGTAAAAATGCGATCGTGCCGCCGGCGCGCAGCCGTTACCTGGCCGAGATTGCCGATACCGTGCGCGGATACCACAGGTTCACGGCGCAGCAGGTGAAGCTGGCGCGGGAACGGCAGCAATTGCAGGAATCCAAACGCATGCTTGCCGCCTGCGGCAAAACGGTCGACATGGATGACCTGATTGACGAGCGGGATGCCGGGCTCGACGCCGGCGCAAAAAAATTGCTGGCGATGTGGCCCGACATGCAGGCCGCGTACGGCGGCGATCAATACGTCGTCAAAATCCGCGACAAGGAAATCCGCACGCAGCTGGTTGCGACCACTCTGTCCGGCACCAGGATACGCAAGGTCGCACTGCCGAAATTCGAAGACCACGGCGAAATCCTGCGCTTTTTAATGCTCGAAAACGTGCCGGGCTCGTTCCCTTATACGGCAGGCGTGTTCGCCTTCAAGCGCGAGAATGAAGATCCGACCCGCATGTTTGCCGGCGAAGGCGATCCGTTCCGCACCAACCGCCGCTTCAGGCTGGTATCCGAAGGCATGGACGCGAAGCGCCTGTCGACCGCGTTCGATTCCGTCACGCTGTATGGCGCCGATCCCGCGCCGCGGCCCGACATTTACGGCAAGATCGGCAATGCGGGCGTGTCGATTGCGACGCTCGACGACATGAAAGTGCTGTACGACGGCTTCGACCTGTGCAGTCCGGGTACCTCCGTGTCGATGACAATCAACGGGCCGGCGCCGACGATCCTCGCGATGTTCATGAATGCCGCGATCGATCAGCAACTGGATCGGTTCCGCATCGACAACCGGCGCGAGCCGACCGATGACGAAGCGACCAGGATCCGGGCCTGGGTCTTGCAGAATGTGCGCGGCACCGTGCAGGCCGATATCCTGAAAGAAGACCAGGGCCAGAATACCTGCATTTTTTCCACCGAATTTTCATTGAAGGTGATGGGCGACATCCAGGAATACTTCATCCATCACCAGGTCCGTAATTTCTACTCGGTATCGATCTCCGGCTACCATATCGCAGAAGCCGGCGCTAATCCGATTTCCCAGCTTGCATTCACCTTGTCGAACGGATTTACCTTTGTCGAAGCGTATCTGGCGCGCGGCATGCATATCGACGACTTTTCGCCGAACCTGTCGTTCTTCTTTTCCAACGGCATGGATCCGGAATACACGGTGATGGGCCGCGTCGCGCGCCGCATCTGGGGCGTGGCGATGCGGGAGAAATACGGCGCCAACGAGCGCGCGCAAAAATTGAAGTATCACATCCAGACTTCCGGCCGTTCGCTGCATGCGCAGGAAATCGACTTCAACGATATCCGCACCACGCTGCAGGCGCTGATCGCGATTTACGACAATTGCAATTCGCTGCACACCAATGCCTACGACGAAGCGATCACGACGCCGACCGACGAATCGGTGCGCCGCGCGCTTGCCATCCAGCTGATCATCAACCGCGAATGGGGCCTGGCCAGGAATGAAAATCCGAACCAGGGCAGCTTCATCATCGAGGAATTGACCGATCTGGTGGAAGAAGCTGTGCTGCAGGAATTCGAGCGCATCGCCGAGCGCGGCGGCGTGCTGGGCGCGATGGAAACCGGTTACCAGCGCGGCAGGATCCAGGAAGAGTCGATGCTGTACGAGCATCAGAAGCATGACGGCACGCTGCCGATCGTCGGGGTCAATACCTTCCGCAATCCGAAGGCGAGCGATGTGCCGCAAAGGATCGAACTGGCGCGCTCGACCGATGAGGAAAAGCAGTCGCAGCTGAAACGCCTGGCCGATTTCCAGTCGCGCCATGCGCAGCAGGCATCGGTGATGCTCGCAGCATTGCAACAGGCGGTGATCGACGATGAAAACATGTTCGAGAGGCTGATGGATGCGGTGCGCGTTTGTTCGCTCGGGCAGATTACCGATGCATTGTTTGCTGTGGGCGGGCAGTATCGGCGCAATATGTAATCCGGAACAGGGGTATGATCGAGCGCCCCGCATGACATAAGAATATGGGCGAATCGCGTCGCTGCCGTTGCCGATTGCTGCGATAATCGCAGCCTGCCGTTCGAATATTTTTGCTCAACGCTTTTCCTGTTGCCGCCCATGCCGAGGCCGGGCGGTTGAACCCGTTTGTTTTTTTGATCGATCCGAAATGCACGCTGGTATGCTCTATGCTGTAACCGCTTACGCGATATGGGGATTGTTCCCGGTTTACTTCAAATCGCTGCAAGACATCCCGCCGATTGAAATCCTGCTGCACAGGATAGTGTGGTCGCTCGTATTCCTGGCGATCGTGCTGACGTCGCGGCGGCAGTGGTCATGGCTGGCCGTGGTGCTGCGCCGGCCCAGGGTGCTCGCCGGGTTTACCGCCAGCGCCGTCCTGCTTTCCACTAACTGGTTTATCTACATCTGGGCCGTCAACAACGGGCGCATCATCGATGCCAGCCTCGGTTATTTCATCAATCCGCTGGTCAACGTGCTGCTGGGATTCATGCTGCTGCATGAACGGCTGCGGCCCGGCCAATGGGCTTCGGTCGCGCTGGCCGGCGCCGGTGTTGCATGGCTGACCTGGCAAGGCGGCCATCTGCCGTGGATCGGCCTGATGCTGGCGCTGACGTTCGGCACTTACGGATTGCTGCGCAAGACCGCCGCGCTCGGCGCACTCGAAGGCCTGTCGCTGGAAACCCTGGTGCTGTTTCCGATAGCAGCGGCCTACCTGATTATCCTGACGCTGAACGACCATAATGCGTTCATCACTGCATCGACGTCATCAAAATGGTTGCTGGCGGCGGCCGGCCCGATCACGGCGATACCGCTGCTGATGTTCGCCGCCGGCGCGCGCCGCATCCCGCTGTCGTTGCTGGGCTTGCTGCAATACGTCGGACCCACGTTGCAACTGCTGCTCGGCGTATGGCTGTATCACGAGCCGTTCAGCGGCGAACGCCTCGCCGGTTTCGCGGTGATCTGGATGGCGCTGGCGGTATATTCGGCGGAAGGACTATGGCGCGCGTGGTCGGGCAAATCCGGCGCTGCCTGAAAGATCGGGACTGTCCCCAACCTGTTGCCGCTTGTCAGTCGAATACAATTTTTCAATGGAATGAAACCTTATGCTGAATCGGTGAACAAACAAAAGTATTTGGCAAATTGCTATGTTTTTGGGTGGGGCACCTGCCCTTGTCTGCGTTGCATATACATGGAGAACTACAATGACCAAACTGCTTAAATCCATACTGTTAAGTATCGGTATTGCATTTTTGATGACGAGTATTGCGCAAGCGAAAGACGAGCCGAAGTCCGGGGCATCGACATCCGCTTCTGCGCCGTCCGCCACATCCAAATCGGGGGCGCTGCTGGACATCAACACCGCTTCCGAAAAAGAACTGGCCACCCTGCCGAAGATCGGCGATGCGCGCGCGAAAGCGATCGTCAAAGGACGCCCTTACAAGGCCAAGGACGAGCTGGTCGACAAGAAAATCCTGACGCAGGATGTTTATGCCAGCATCAAGGATCGCATCATCGCCAAGCAAAAACCGGCCGGAGCCGACAAGAAAAAATAATTGCAATAAAACCGAAGCGGTTACCACAAACCCGTACGGGGCTGAAGAAACGGGCTGGCGCGACGTGCCGGCCCGTTTTGCTTTAACCGTTCCCGCCCGCAACTGTCGCTGTGCAAGTTCCCTATCCGCACATGACGCCATCGGTTATCCTTGCACCATTCTTCAGCAATCACATTTCGACATAAACCACACCTCGACATAATTATGGCCAACTACGTTTACACAATGAATCGCGTGGGCAAGATCGTCCCGCCCAAGCGCCAGATTCTCAAGGACATCTCGCTTTCGTTCTTTCCCGGCGCCAAGATCGGCGTGCTCGGCCTGAATGGTTCAGGCAAATCGACGCTGCTCAAAATCATGGCAGGCATCGACACGGACATCATCGGCGAAGCGGTGCCGATGCCGAACCTGAATATCGGCTACCTGCCGCAGGAACCGCAGCTCGATCCGGAACAGACCGTGCGCCAGGTGGTCGAAAGCGGTCTCGGTGAAGTATTCGAAGCCAAGGCGAAACTCGATGCGGTGTATGCCGCATACGCCGAACCCGATGCCGACTTCGATGCGCTGGCAACCGAACAGGCGCGGCTGGAAGCGATCATCTCGACATCTGACGGCGGCAACCTCGACCTGCAGCTGGAAATGGCGGCCGACGCACTGCGCCTGCCGCCGTGGGATGCGAAAATCGGCGTGCTGTCCGGCGGCGAAAAGCGCCGCGTCGCATTGTGCCGCCTGCTGCTGTCGAAACCCGACATGCTGCTGCTGGACGAACCGACCAACCACCTCGATGCGGAATCGGTCGACTGGCTCGAACAGTTCCTGCAGCGCTTTCCCGGCACCGTGGTCGGCATCACGCACGATCGCTACTTCCTCGACAACGCAGCCGAATGGATACTAGAACTGGATCGCGGCCACGGCATTCCATGGAAAGGCAATTACAGCTCGTGGCTCGAACAGAAAAGCAACCGGCTGAAGCAGGAAGAAGCAACCGAATCGTCGCGCCAAAAAACCATTGCGAAAGAACTCGAATGGGTCCGGCAGAATCCGAAGGGCCGGCAAGCCAAGAGCAAGGCGCGGCTGGCCCGTTTCAACGAGCTGTCCGAGCATGAATACCAGAAGCGCAACGAGACCCAGGAAATTTTCATCCCGGTCGCCGAGCGGCTGGGCAATGAAGTCATCGAGTTCAAGAACGTGTCGAAGTCATTCGGCGACCGGCTGCTGATCGAGAACCTGAGCTTCAAGATTCCGGCCGGTGCGATCGTCGGCATCATCGGCCCCAACGGCGCCGGCAAATCGACGCTGTTCAAAATGATCACCGGCAAGGAGCAGCCGGACAGCGGCGAAGTCGTGCTGGGCGCAACGGCCAGGGTATCGATAGTCGACCAGTCGCGCGACGCACTCGATGACAAGAAGTCCGTGTTCGAGGACGTGTCCGGCGGCGCCGACCTGCTGACCGTCGGCCGCTTCGAAATGCCGTCGCGCGCTTATCTGGGCCGCTTCAACTTCAAGGGCAGCGATCAGCAAAAGATCGTCGGCAATCTGTCGGGCGGCGAACGCGGGCGGCTACATCTGGCCAAGACCTTGCTGATGGGCGGCAACGTGCTGCTGCTCGACGAACCGTCAAACGACCTCGACGTGGAAACATTGCGCGCGCTCGAAGATGCGCTGCTCGAATTCGCCGGCAGCGTGCTGGTGATTTCGCACGACCGCTGGTTCCTCGACCGGATCGCGACGCACATCCTCGCGTTCGAAGGCAATTCGCAAGTGAGTTTCTTCGACGGCAATTACCAGGAATACGAAGCGGACAAGAAGAAACGGCTGGGCGAGGAAGGGGCCAAGCCGAAGCGGATCCGGTATAAGCCGATTGCGCGTTAGGGCAGACAAACGCCCATGAAACAATATCCGCCGCTGACCATCACGCTGATCGCGATCTGCCTTGCTGTTGCGCTGCTGTCGCAGCTCGGCGCATCGGGAGCAGTGCTGAGCTACCTGACCATCTCGGAATCAGGCCAGGGATTGACCGAAGTCGCGAGCGGGCAAGTGTGGCGCCTGCTGACGCCGATCTTTATCCACTTCGGCCTCTTGCATCTGGTATTCAACATGATGTGGCTATGGGATCTCGGGCGCCTGATCGAGACCCGAAGCGGCGCCTGGTTTCTCGGCGGCTTCACGCTGGCAACCGGCATCGCATCGAACCTGGCGCAATACTACTTTGGCGGATCTACTATGTTCGGCGGCATGTCCGGCGTGGTGTACGGATTGCTGGCCTACGTATGGATGCAGGGCCGGTACAACCCGCGCTTCGGTTACGCCTTGCACAAGAGCACCGCGGTCATGATGCTGGTCTGGTTCGTCCTGTGCTGGACCGGCTTGCTCGGACCGATTGCCAACTGGGCGCACACGACCGGCTTGCTGATCGGCCTGGCCTGGGGTTACCTTGAACGAAACAAGCGGTATGCGAGCGTTGCCAGGTAGCGCGGCATTGCCGCTCCGACCCTGCCCATGACCGAGTCAATCCGTCTTGCGAAGCGCGTCGCTGAAATGATGTCCTGTTCGCGCAGCCAAGCCGAGCAATACATCGAAGGCGGCTGGGTGACGGTGGATGGCGTAGTGGTCGAAGAACCGGGCTTCCGGGTACAGGACCAAACCATCGAACTGCTGCCGCAAGCCACCCCGGCACCGGTTGAACCGGTCACCATCCTGCTGCATAAACCGGCGGGCGTGAATACGTTTGCCGATGTTTCAGCCGCACTTCAATTGATTTCACCCGATACCCGCATTGATGACGACCGCTCGGGGCTGCGCTTTCTCAAGCGGCATCTGAGCGGGTTGACCTTGACCGATCATCTCGAGACCGACGCCAGCGGCTTGATCGTCCTGACCCAGGATTGGCGCGTCAAGCGCAAGTTGATGGAGGACGCCGCCAGGGTAGAGCAGGAATACATCGCGGATGTGACCGGCGAGTTGATCCCCGATGGGTTGGCCCTGCTCAATCAAGGACTGACATTCAACGGCAAGCCGCTAGCTCCGATGAATGTCAGCTGGCAAAAGGAAACCCGTTTGCGCTTCGCGCTGAAGGGGGTTCAGCGAGGGCAGATCGGGATCATGTGCGAGAAGGTCGGACTCACCGTGCAGACGATCAAGCGGATCCGGATCGGGCGGATGCCGATGGCGGGATTACCAGTGGGCCGGTGGCGGTATTTGCTGGATCACGAGAGGTTTTAACCCGTTCTCCGAACACCTGCTGCGTTGACGGCGGTCCCGATCGCTGGTTCGTGGATCGGATCGCGCAACTCGCAAGTCAGTTTCTTCGACGGCATTTACCAGGAGTACGAGGCGGACAAGAAGAAGCGGCTCGGTGAAGAAGGCGCCAAGCCGAAGCGGATCCGGTACAAGCCGATTGCGCGCTGACGTCAAAGGTCAATGCGGCGAACCAGTCGCGGCGCGCAGTTTCGCCTTCTAGAAAAAAACCAGGTAGCGCAGCGTAAGCTCGTCTGCATTCTTGAAGCCGTTCTGGGTTCCCAGGTCGCGGCTGTAGCGCACCGTCCATTGCTGGCGATCCTGGGTCAGGTAACTCGCGCCGGCCGTGCTCAACAACCAGCTTTTCAGCGCTGCCGTCGCGCCGTCGTATTTGATGTCGCAGGCCGATATCGCGATGTATCGGGCCAGGCACGCAGGCAAGGGCGGATTTTTCTTCATCGATGAAATCGGCATGGTCGGGCCGGATCCGCATCCTGCGGCCGATGCGAAAAAATTAAAGGGGCCGGAGACGATTTGAATTCATGTCCGGCCCCGCTCTTTCCAAGCTGACAGGCGAACGCGCATAGCAGGTTTTGCCGGCTTCGAGTATCGCGTTCATTTTTCCTTTGACGTTTTTTCATGTTGCAAGCGCGCTTGCAGGAAAGCCAGCACGGCAGCTTCATCCGGACTGAGCGCATGAATCTCATCAGCCAGTTTTTTTTGCGTGCGCTGCTGCAGAACATCCAGCATGGCGCCGTCGAGATATGACTCGATCACCGCCGGATGCACATAACATTTGCGGCAGATGGTCGGTGTGTTGCCGAGTTTTTTCGCTACCGCTTCGATCGCCCGCACGATATTTTTCTTCGCCTGCGCCTCCGAGTCGAATTTCTCGAACTGC
Source organism: Herminiimonas sp. (assembly GCA_028292665.1). Lineage (GTDB taxonomy): Bacteria > Pseudomonadota > Gammaproteobacteria > Burkholderiales > Burkholderiaceae_D > JAQGLW01. The sequence continues at coordinate 798 of JAQGLW010000166.1, read as the reverse complement.
TGCAACGCAATCGCAGCGAGCACCGTGCCGGACCAGGTGCGGAAATCCTTTGCCGTGTAATCTTCACCGGTAAGCGTGCGCAAATATTCATTGACATCGGCCGAGCCGATCGCATGCCGCTCGCCGTCGTCGCCGATATACTGGAACAATTCCTGGCCGGGCAGGTCGCGCGTGCGTTTGATGATGCGCGCAAGACGCGCATCGCTCACCTTGACCGCATGCTGCACGCCGCTCTTGCCGCGGAAGCGGAATTCGACCGCGGAACCGGCGATGCGCACATGCCGGTCGCGCAGCGTGGTCAGGCCGAACGACTGGTTGGTTCTGGCATATTCTTCATTGCCCACTCTCATCATCGTCGCCTGCAACAGGTGCACGACGGTAGCCAACACTTTTTCACGCGGCAAGCCGGGCAGCGCCAGCGCGGCATCGATTTGTTTGCGCATTGCCGGCAATGCCTTGCCGAAATTGATCATGCGGTCGTATTTTGCCTCGTCGCGCACAGCGCGCCAGCGCGGATGGTAACGATATTGCTTGCGCTTTTTCGCATCGCGTCCGGTGGCCTGGATATGGCCGTTTTCCCATAGACATATCCAGACGTCGGTCCATGCCGGCGGAATGGCAAGCGACTTGATGCGCGCAAGCGCGGTCTCATCGCGCAGGGGTTTGCCGTCCGCATCGGTATAGCGAAATCCGCTTTTCAATGCCTTTCGCACGATACCCGGAGCGTCATCTGTCACGTAACGCAAACCCACCAGCCGGGCAGACGCCGGCGCATCGCTGCCGGAAGGCAGTGAAGAT
>JAQGLW010000163.1 GCA_028292665.1 Herminiimonas sp. | reverse complement strand
CGATCTTGACCTTCAGTTCCTTCACCACGCCGGCATGGCTCGACGGAATCTCCATGCTGGCCTTGTCGGATTCGACCGTCACCAGCGATTGATCCGCCTTGATCGTATCGCCCGGCTTCACCAGCAGCTCAATGACTTCCACTTCCTTGAAATCGCCGATATCCGGGACTTTGACTTCAGTCAAACTCATAGTGTTAGCTCCGTTCTCACTCTCTCCCTCGGACAGAGGGCCGGGCTGAAGATGGATTTCGGTCGCATAACCACGCTGACCTTCAATTCACCCCAGCCCGGCCCTCCCCTTGAACGGGAGGGAATTGTTAGTGTTATTTATTGATAGTGGATTACAAAGTAACCGGATTCGGTTTATTCGGATTAATACCGTACTTTTCAATCGCCTGCGCAACGACGGATACGTTAATCGCGCCTTCGTCCGCCAGCGATTTGAGCGCCGCTATGGTGACAAAATAACGATTCACTTCAAAGAATTCGCGCAACTTGACGCGTGTGTCGGAGCGGCCGAATCCATCCGTACCGAGAACTTTGTAACCGCGTCCTTTCGGTATGAACGCGCGGATCTGCTCGGCGAACGTACGCATATAGTCGGTCGCCACGACGATAGGCCCGGCGGTATTCTGCAGGGATTGCGTGACATGCGCAACACGCGGCTTTTCGGACGGATTCAACATGTTCCAGCGTTCCACATCCTGACCGTCGCGCGCCAGCAGGGTAAACGATGGCGCCGACCATACATCGGCAGCAACGCCCCAATCGTCTTTCAACAGGTCGACAGCGCCGATCACTTCGCGCAGGATGGTGCCGGAACCCATCAATTGCACGCGCTGTTTGGCTTTCTTCGGGCCCTCCTGCAACAGATAAAGGCCTTTGAGAATGCCTTCTTCCTGGCCCGGCTTCAGTCCCGGTTGAGGATAGTTCTCGTTCATCAGCGTGATGTAGTAGAACACGTCTTCCTGATTTTCGATCATGCGTTTCAAGCCGTCCTGCATGATGACCGCGACTTCATGAGAAAAAGTAGGATCGTACGGTATGCAGTTCGGAATCGTCGATGCCAGCACATGACTATGTCCGTCCTCATGCTGCAGGCCTTCGCCGTTCAGAGTCGTGCGCCCCGCCGTGCCGCCGAGCAGGAAGCCGCGTGCGCGCATATCGCCCGCCGCCCATGCCAGGTCGCCGATCCGCTGCAAGCCGAACATCGAATAGAACGTGTAGAACGGAATCATGATGCGGTTATTGGTCGAGTACGACGTCGCTGCCGCAATCCACGAACTCATTCCGCCCGCTTCGTTAATGCCTTCCTGCAAAAGCTGGCCCGCCTTGTCCTCGCGGTAATACATCACCTGATCCTTGTCGACAGGTTCATACAATTGACCCTGCTGATTGAAGATGCCGATCTGGCGGAACAAGCCTTCCATGCCGAAGGTACGCGATTCATCGACCAGAATCGGCACCACGCGCTTCCCGAGATTGGCATCGCGCAGCAGTATCGTGATAATGCGCACAAACGCCTGCGTGGTCGAAATCTCGCGGCCTTCCGCCGTCGGGTCGAGCACTGCCTTGAATGCCGACAATTCCGGCACCGGCAATCTCTCGTCCGCCTTGGTCCGGCGCTGCGGCAGATAACCGCCCAGCGCCTTGCGGCGCTCGTGCAGATACTTGATTTCAGGGGAATCCTCGGAAGGCTTGAAGAACGGCACTTCCGACAATTTATCGTCGGGGATCGGAATGCTGAAGCGGTCGCGCATTTCGCGGATTGCCTCGTCGTCGAGCTTCTTGGTCTGGTGCGCGGTATTGCGCGCTTCGCCCGACTTGCCCATGCCGTAGCCCTTGACGGTCTTGACCAGCAATACGGTCGGCTGTCCCTTGTGCTCCTGCGCCACCTTGAATGCGGCGTAAATCTTGTGCGGATCATGGCCGCCGCGCGTCAGGCGCCAGATGTCGTCGTCGCTCATGTTGGCGACCATTTCCAGCAATTTCGGATGCTTGCCGAAGAAATGCTTGCGCACGTAAGCGCCGTCCTTCGCCTTGTAATTCTGGTATTCGCCGTCAACGGTTTCCATCATCACGCGCTGCAGAATGCCTTCCTTGTCGTGCGCCAGCAGGTCGTCCCAGCCGGGACCCCAGATGACCTTGATGACGTTCCAGCCGGCGCCGCGGAAATCGGCTTCCAGTTCCTGGATGATCTTGCCGTTGCCGCGCACCGGACCGTCCAGACGCTGCAGATTGCAGTTGACGACCATGATCAGATTGTCGAGCATTTCACGGCCGGCCATGCCGATCGCACCCATCGATTCCGGTTCGTCCATTTCACCGTCGCCGCAAAACGCCCATACCTTGCGCTTTTCGGTATCGGCGATGCCGCGCGCATGCAGATATTTCAAAAAGCGCGCCTGGTAAATCGACATCAACGGGCCCAGGCCCATCGACACGGTCGGAAATTGCCAGAATTCCGGCATCAACTTCGGATGCGGATAGGAAGACAGGCCCTTGCCATCGACTTCACGGCGGAAGTTGAGCAGTTGTTCTTCGGTCAGCCGGCCTTCGAGAAAAGCCCGCGCATAAATGCCGGGAGACGAATGTCCCTGGATGTACAGCAAATCGCCGCCGTGGTCTTCGGACGGTGCATGCCAGAAATGGTTGAAGCCGATGCCCAGCATGTTGGCCAGCGAGGCAAAACTCGATAAATGCCCGCCCAGATCGGGGTCGGCGCGATTGGCCTTGACCACCATCGCCATCGCATTCCAGCGCATCCAGGAACGCAAGCGTTCCTCGTATTCGAGATTGCCGGGACAGTGTTCGCCCAAATGGGCTGGAATCGTGTTGACGTAGGCAGTATTGCTGGAAAAAGGAATATGCGCGCCGCGGCGTCGGGCCAGATCGACCATGCGCTCCATCAGGTAATGCGCTCGTTCCGGGCCCTCGTTTTCGATGACGGCTTCGAGTGCATCGAGCCATTCCTGCGTTTCCATTACATCGGGATCGTTGGCGGCTTGCGCCATGACCAAGTCGAGTTGGGCTGACATGAGTTCGTCTCCTATTTATTGCCTATATTGCCGACCCGATTAAACATCGCAGTTGGCCATTTTGGTCCAAATTACCGCTGTTGTGTATAAAGTCGAAACATATTACATGACTTTTCCATATTTTCAAATAGCGATATTGAATTTTATAATGTGAAATTTCGCTATTCTGATATAAGCTTGTTTCCATGACTATTAGAGCCTTCCGCAACAAGTAAGGTGCCGTCGATTTGCGTCAGATTTCGTTTTCCGGAAGCCATTCCGGAAATCCGGATCGTCCTCCGGTATGTCGGTCGCTTTATAATCGTGGTTTAACAGTACACCTCACCGCATACCATGTCCGCACAACTCATCAACGGCACCCTTCTATCCCAACAACTGCGCATCGATGTCGCCAGACGCGCAGCCGTTCTGACGGCCAAAGGCAAACAGCCTGGTCTGGCTGTCGTTTTGGTCGGCGACAGCCCTGCATCGCAGGTGTATGTGCGCAACAAGGTAAAGGCATGCGAAGACAACGGCATTCATTCGGTACTGGAAAAATATGATGCCGACCTGACTGAAGCGGCATTGCTGGCACGCATCGACGCATTGAACCGCGACCCGAAAATCCATGGCATTCTGGTGCAGTTGCCGCTACCCAAACATATTGATTCGAATAAAGTGATCGAAGCGATCGCGCCTGAAAAAGATGTCGACGGTTTCCATATCAGCAATGCCGGCCTTTTGATGACCGGTCAGCCGCTGTTCCGTCCCTGCACGCCTTATGGCGTGATGAAGATGCTTGAATCGATCGACTATCCGGTGCGCGGCGCTCATGCGGTGGTCGTCGGCGCGTCCAACATAGTTGGCAAACCGCAAGCAATGCTGCTCTTGCAAGCGGGCGCAACTGTCACCATCTGCAATTCCAAGACACGCGACATCGGTCACCATACGCGCCAGGCGGATATCCTGGTGGTGGCGACCGGCAAGCGGAACATTGTTACCGCCGACATGATCAAACCCGGCGCGGCGGTGATCGACGTCGGCATGAATCGCGACGACAACGGCAAATTATGCGGCGATGTCGATTTTGCCAATGCAAAGGAAGTGGCCGGTTACATCACCCCGGTGCCGGGCGGCGTCGGCCCGATGACGATCACCATGTTATTAGTGAACACTATTGAAGCTGCCGAAAGAACCTGATCAATGAATGCAAATGCCTCCCTGAATCCGCTGCTCGATTTTTCCGATTTGCCGCGTTTCGACGCGATCAAACCCGGCCATGTGACGCCGGCGATCGATATGCTGCTGGAACAGAACCGCGCCGTCGTCGGGCAGCTGGAAGCGCCGATGCAGCAAGTGAGGTGGAATAATTTCGTCGAACCGCTTGAAGACGCAACGGAAAAGCTGGGCCGCGCATGGGGTATCGTCGGCCATTTGAATGCGGTGATGGACACGCCCGAATTGCGCGCCGCCTACAACGAGAACCTTCCGAAGATCACCGAATTCTGGACCGCACTTTCACAAAATCTCGCATTGTTTGAAAAATACAAAGCGTTGAAAACCGGCGCGGACTATGCGACGCTTTCCCCGGCCCGCAAAAAAATCGTCGAAAATGCGTTACGCGATTTCCGTCTGGGCGGCGCCGAATTGCCGGATGATAAAAAGGTGCGTTTTGCCGACATCCAGGAAAAGCATGCGGCGCTCACCACGAAGTTTTCCGAAAACGTCTTGGACGCCACCAATGACTATGCGCTCTTCATCGAAGACGAATCGCAGTTATCCGGCTTGCCCGACGATGCCAAACAGGCCGCCCGCGCAACAGCCGAAAAAGAAAGCAGGCCGGGATTCAAATTCACGCTGCACTTCCCATCCTACTTCCCTATTCTGCAATTTGCCGACGACCGCGCATTGCGCGAAACGATTTACCGCGCCAACGTGACCAAGGCGTCCGAGCTTGGCGGCAAGCCTGAATGGGACAATACGCAAAACATCGCCGAGATGTTGAAGCTGCGCGACGAAGAGTCCGGGCTGTTGGGCTACAAGAATTTCGCAGAAGTCTCATTGGTGCCGAAAATGGCGCAGACACCCGAGCAGGTAATCCAGTTCCTGCAAGATCTGGCCCGGCGTGCGCGGCCGTTTGCCGAAAACGATCTGGCCGAACTGCGTGCCTTTGCCAAAAATGAACTCGGCATCGCTGCGCTCGAAGCATGGGATATCGCGTACGCATCCGAAAAACTGCGCGAACGGCGTTATGCCTTTTCGGAACAGGAAGTGAAGCAATACTTCCCCGAATCCAAAGTCATCGACGGTTTGTTCCATCTGGTGCAGACCTTGTTTTCGGTGGAAATCAAACCGGATGCCGCAGCGGCCTGGCACAAGGATGTGAAATTCTTCCGCATCGAAAAAAATGGCCAATTGGTCGGCCAGTTTTATCTGGACTTGTATGCGCGCAGCGGCAAGCGCGGCGGCGCATGGATGGACGACGCGCGCGGACGACGCCATCTGATGCATGGCATACAAACTCCGGTCGCCTACCTCACCTGCAACTTCACCGAACCTGCTGTAATTGACGGCAAGGCGAAGCCGGCGCTGTTCACGCATGACGAAGTGATCACCCTGTTCCATGAATTCGGGCACGGATTGCATCACATGCTGACGCAAATCGATGAACTCGGCGTGTCCGGCATCTCCGGCGTCGAATGGGATGCGGTTGAACTGCCGTCGCAATTCATGGAAAATTTTTGCTGGGAATGGGATGTGCTTCAACATATGACGGCGCACATCGACACCGGCGAGCCGCTGCCGCGCGGACTGTTCGACAAAATGACGGCGGCAAAAAATTTCCAATCCGGTTTGCAGACCTTGCGTCAGGTCGAATTTTCGCTATTCGACATGCACTTGCATTACGACCATGATCCATACGGCGGCAAAACCGTGCAGGAAGTATTGAACGAGGTGCGCCATCAAGTAGCGGTGCTGATTCCGCCGGCATTCAACCGTTTCCAGAACTCGTTCGGCCACATCTTTGCAGGCGGCTATGCAGCAGGGTACTATAGCTACAAATGGGCGGAAGTGCTGTCTGCGGATGCCTATAGCGCGTTTGAAGAAGCGGGCGCAGCCGGCGACCGGATCAGGCTGGCGGAAACCGGGCTGAAATTCCAGACGGAGATACTGGCAGTCGGCGGTTCGCGCCCCGCGATCGATTCCTTCAAGGCATTCCGCGGCAGAGAACCGACGATCGATGCATTATTGCGGCATAACGGCATGGCATCCTGAAGATACGGGAAAACGATATGAAGAAAACACATTCACTGCACTCACTGTTATCGCTGCTGTTTTTATTAGGTGCTGCAAGCGCGCATGCCCAATTGTACAAATGGGTGGGACCGGATGGCAAAGTAACCTATAGCGACACGCTGCCGCCCGCCTCGGCCAGGCAGGTGGAAACGAAACCGGTCAATGCAGGCGGCGGAAACACCGCCGATCTTCCGTACGAATTGTCGGAAGCAGTGAAAAACAATCCCGTCACGCTTTATACCACCGCGAAATGCGGAGCCTGCGACGAAGGCCGTCAGCTGCTTGCTGCGCGCGGCATTCCCTTCAGCGAAAAAACCGTCAATACCGATGAAGATGTGTCAAAACTGCGCCAGGTCAGCGGCGCAACGCAATTGCCGGTATTGATCGTCGGCCGCAATAAACAAAACAGATTCGAAGCAAACGCCTGGGGCGGCGCCTTGACTGCTGCCGGCTATCCGGAAACCAGCAAGCTGCCCAAGACTTATCGCAATGCTGCAGCAGAAGCTGCTGCGCCGGTCGTGAAAGCGACTGCGCTCAAGCAGCCCGGCAGCCAGTCCGCGACCGGGCCGGCTGATGATCTGCCGCCTGCAATCGGCAATGCGCCGCCCGGATTCCGTTTTTGATCGAGCGCCTGAATGACGCAACTTCTCCGGCGGCAGAGCATGATGAAGCCGATGCATCTCAAATCACGCCATACATGACTCGCATCGACTTTCACAGCAACGTACCCGACAAGATTGCCTATGCGTGTCGACTGGTGCGCAAGGCACGCGCTGCGGATTGCCGGGTCGTGATGTTTACCGATGACCGCAGCCAGTTGGCAGCGCTGGATGAAGCCCTCTGGACATTTTCGGAACTGGATTTCCTGCCGCATGTAATGGCCGAGAATCCGCTTGCGGCGCAAACGCCGGTGATTTTGTCCTCCAGCGATACTGCGGAATTGCCGCATCATCAAATCCTGATTAATTTATCGACCGGCTCACCGGCTCACTTCGCACGCTTTGAACGCATGTTTGAAATCGTCTCGTCGGAAGAAGCGGACAAATCGGCGGGACGCGAGCGTTATCGTTTTTATCAACAGCGTGGTTATCCTTTAACGCATTTTGTCGCGGAAAAAGCATGAATACTTCCTCGCGCGACGCCGGCATTCCCGTCCTGACGGAAATTATCGATCCGCCGGCTGCGGAGCAGCATACTTCAGAAGTTGCGGTTTCTCCGCCATCCGCCCGGCGAATCGAGCAGCACGGCTCCGATGAATTCGAGGCGCACGCGCTCTCCGGCTGGAACGATGAAGAATGGAATCGGATGGAACGCAAGATCAGGGAACGTATTTTGCGCCAGCTGATGGGACGGATTGATACAGTCCTCGAGCAGCACGTCAGAGACAGCCTGGCCGATGTGTTGCAGACTTCCGTGGAAAGGCTGGCGGCTGAGATCAAAGACGGACTGCATCATACGATGGAAGAAATGATTGCCCGTACGGTTTCGCAGGAAATCACGCGGTTGCAGACAACAAAAAAATAAATTCTTCCTGTATTTTTTTCTTTTTCAAACACGTTTGGCGTAATTTTATTTTTAAATAAAATTTAAACGCCTCTCATTGAATACCCAAACAATCATTAGTTTTTTACAATTCCGTTATTGAATAATGGAGAGCTTCATGAAAGTCATCGTATTGGGTTCGGGCATCATCGGCACCGCTTCTGCCTGGTTTTTGAATAAAGCGGGACACGATGTTACTGTTATCGAACGTCAGCCCGGCGCCGCGCAGGAAACCAGTTTTGCCAACGGTTGCCAGATTTCCGTATCGCACGCCGAGCCATGGGCCAACCCGTCTGCGCCGATGAAGGTCTTGAAGTGGCTTGGACAGGAAGACGCTCCGCTGCTTTATCGTTTCCGTCCCGAATGGCTGCAGTGGAAATGGGGCCTGAACTTTCTGCGGGAATGCACTCCGGCGCGCACCGCAGACAATATCCGCCAGATTGTCGCGATCTGCGAATACAGCCGCCAGACTCTGCAGTCGGTGCGCGCAGAAACCGGGGTGGACTATGATTGTCTGACCCGCGGCATTCTGCATTTTTACACCGATAAAAAAGACTTCGAGGAATCTTTGCCGGCGGCCAAGCTGATGCGCGATCTCGGTTGTCCGCGTGATTCGATCAGCGCCGATGAAGTCGTGAAAATCGAACCGGCGCTGGCTAAAATCCGCGACAAGATCGTCGGCGGCGATTTCACCGCAACCGACGAATCCGGCGACGTCTATAAATTCACATCGGGTCTCGCAAAAAAAGCAAAAGACGCCGGTGTCGACTTTCAGTTCAATACGATGGTTACCCGTTTATTGACGGAAGGCACGGGCGCATCCGCCAGGATTACGGGTGTGGAAATTATCAATCCGGAAGGCCGCCATCAAACATTGCATGCCGATGCATTCGTATTGGCAATGGGCAGTTTCTCGGTACCGCTGGTCAAGCCGCTGGGCATCGATTTGATGATCTATCCGGGCAAAGGCTATTCCGCGACCTACAAAGTCACCGATCCGAAGGCTGCGCCATCAGTTTCCTTGACCGATGACGGTTACAAGCTGGTGGTGTCGCGCCTGGGCGATCGTCTGCGCGTTGCAGGAACTTGTGAGTTGAACGGCTATACCCGTGAATTGAATACGACGCGCTGCGAGGCAATTACCCGCCGCACCCGCGAATTGTTTCCGGGTGCCTGCGATTATGACAATCCGGTCTACTGGGCCGGCTTGCGGCCATTGACACCGTCCAACGTGCCGTACATCGGCAAAACCAAGTTCAGCAACCTTTTCCTCAATACCGGACACGGCACGCTTGGCTGGACCATGGGTTGCGGGTCAGGCCGTGCGATTGCCGAGATCGTTTCGGGTCGCCTGCCGGAACTTGATTTCGCATTTACCGGCCTGCCCCGCCGCAAGCCCGGCCAAGTGGCAACGTCGCTCCCGGTACAAGCATAAATAACCGAGTCCTCTTTAAAAAGACCGGCACCTGAATTCAGGTGCCGGTCTTTTTTATCTGTCCGGAAGTTTGTGTGCGTTTGATTTATGTCAAGCCTTTGTCAGCTAAAAATTCATTCCTGTCATCCGGCATGCCGGTTTTGCGTTATTTATTTGTTATTTATAAATGATGGAACGTTCATTTCCCGGTACGCACTTGTACCATTGGCGTTTTTTCATCGAAAGCAATACGAGTGGCGAACTTGGCGCGTTTCATCGGAAAGCGCGATTGAAAATGACGCACATTGCCTGATCCGGAAATGACACGTCGCACAAATTGGTAATAGGCATCCATATCGATTACATGGACTACCAGGAAATAATCGTAGTCGCCGGAGACGAAGTAGCATTGCATCACTTCCGCTTCCTTCCCCATACGCGCTTCGAATTCCTGCATGTATTCGTCCGATTGATTGTTTAAGGAGACCTCCAGAAAAGCAAGCATCCCGTATCCGAGCGCGAACGGATCTACCATTGCCACATCGGCACTGATGATGCCTGCCTCACGCAAATCACGGATACGGCGCAGGCAGGTCGGTTGGGAAATATGCACTTTGTCGGCTAACGTGCGAGTTGGAATCTGATTGTCTTTTTGCAGAAGATTCAAAATCTTGCGATCGACTTTATCAAGGGAATGAAATTTCGGCATATAAAAGTTGTGTAATTTTCAAAAAAATGCAGAAAAGCTCTTTGCGAACCGTTTTTTCTGTTGTACCGTCTCCATGTTCAGGAACCTGAATAGTGAGTGTTGCAGCAACCTTGTCTTTTTTCAATCCTTAGGAGAATAAATATGCAGTTCAAGACTAAAATAATTCCACTGGCTGGGGCAATTGCATTGGCATTGGCAGGTTCCGCGTTCGCACAGGAAGTCATCAAGATAGGCCACGTGGCTCCTATGTCCGGAGGCCAGGCGCACTACGGGCGCGACAATGCCAATGGCGCCATCCTGGCAGTGGAAGATCTGAATGCCAAAGGCATCACGATCGGCGGCAAAAAGGTTAAATTCGAGTTGCTGGCTGAAGACGATGCGGCAGATCCGAAGCAAGGCACGGCTGCAGCCCAGAAGCTGGTAGACGCAAAAGTAAAAGGCGTCATCGGCCATCTGAACTCCGGCACGACTATTCCTGCTTCCAAGATCTATAACGATGCCGGTATTCCGCAGATTTCCCCATCGGCCACCAATCCGAAATATACGCAGCAAGGCTTCAAGACCGCCTTCCGCGTTGTTGCCAACGATGGCCAGCTCGGCGGCACCCTCGGAAAATATGCCGTTGACACCCTGAAAGGCAAAAGTATCGCGGTGATCGATGACCGTAGTGCATACGGCCAAGGCGTTGCTGACGAGTTTATCAAAGGCGCCAAGGCCAAATCGCCTTCCGTGCAGATCGTTCAGCAATACACCAATGACAAGGCAACCGACTTCAATGCCATTTTGACATCCATTAAAGGCAAGAAGCCCGATGTCGTATTCTTCGGCGGCATGGACAACGTTGCCGGCCCGATGCTGCGTCAAATGAAACAATTGGGCATCAATGCCAAGTTCATGGGTGGTGACGGCATTTGTACAGCGGAACTTGCCAAGCTCGCCGGCGATGGTATGAGCGACAACCAGGTTATCTGTGCCGAGGCAGGTGGTGTCACAGGCGCCAAAGAAAAGGACATGGAGCAATTCGTTGCACGTTACAAGAAGCGCTTCAATCTCGACGTCCAGATTTACGCTCCGTACGTCTATGATGCAGTGATGACGATGGCCGCGGCAATGCAAAAAGCCAATTCGGCCGAACCTGAAAAGTATCTGCCTGAACTGGCTAAAATCAAATATGAAGGCGTGACCGGCACGATCGCATTTGATTCCAAAGGCGATATCAAGGACGGTTCGTTGACCTTGCATACCTACAGAGGCGGCAAGAAAGAGAAGATCGCAGTAGTGAAGTAAGTCCGACGTATTGACTATTGACCTAACCCCTTCGGTCCGAAAGACCGAAGGGGTTTTTATGGTCCGCCATAAATTGAAATGGCTGAAAAGCCAATAAAAAAAGCGCTCTGACGAGCGCTTTTTTTATTACATTGAAATGCTGTCATTTCAACGACAAAATCCATTTCACCAGCGTGCGGGCTTCCGCGTCGGAGACTTGCGCATTGGCAGGCATAGGCACAGCACCCCACACTCCGCTCCCGCCTCTCAATACTTTTTGAGTCAATTTATCTTCTGCATCTTTTTGTCCGGTATATTTTGCCGCCACATCCTTAAAGGCAGGACCGACGACCTTGGCCCCGATGGCGTGACATGCCATGCAATTTTTCGCTTTTGCCAAATCGGCATCTGCCATTGCAACATTTGAAGCTAGAACACCGGCAACCAAACAAGCTGCTGAAAAACATTTCATTGTTTTCTCCGAAGTAATTATTCGTGCAATTCTACCGTGTTTTGTCAATACAAGCGGCAGCCTTGCTTTTACAAACGTCAAGTCACCCTTCTGGGTTGACTCCATTGTTGACCGTTACACTCTTTAACAATATCCTGTAGGAAAGGAGCTTTCATGCCATTAATCATCATTATTGCTTTGTTATCAATTCTGCGCTATTTCGAAATCGGGCCTTTTGCCAATTTGTCCTGGTGGTGGATAGTAGGGGTTATGGCCATTGCTTTTCTGTGGTTCGAATTTATCGAAAAAGCGCTCGGGCTGGATAAACGCAAAGCCCACGATGAATCGGAAAAAGCGCGTAAAGATCGCGTGAAAAAAAACTTCAAATAAAGAATTTGTCCGGCAACGGCTCGATGCCGCACTGAACTTGCCGACAATAAAAAAGCCGGAACAATTCCGGCTTTTTTATTGAATGCGCAGCATATCAACCGGTGACTGCACCCTTGCTGGCAGAGGATGTCAACGCGGCGAATTTTGCCAATACGCCTCTTGTATAACGCGGCGCCGGCACTTTCCAGTTTGCGCGGCGACGGGCGATTTCCTCATCCGGCACATTCAGCTGAATCAGTTGCCGGTGAGCGTCGATCGTAATCGAATCGCCTTCCTGCACCAGTGCGATCGTACCGCCGGCGTATGCTTCCGGCGCCACGTGTCCGACCACCATGCCCCAAGTCCCGCCTGAAAAACGTCCATCGGTGATCAGTCCGACCGATTCGCCCAAACCCTTGCCGACAAGCGCGGAAGTCGGAGCCAGCATTTCCGGCATGCCGGGAGCGCCTTTCGGGCCGAGATAGCGCATTACCAATACGTCACCGGGTTTGATCTGATCGGCGAGAATCGCATCCATCGCGGTATATTCGTCTTCGAACACGCGGGCCGGTCCCGTAATGACCGGATTCTTCAAGCCGGTGATCTTGGCGACGCACCCTTCCGGCGACAAATTTCCTTTCAAAATTGCAAGATGGCCTTGTTTGTACAGCGCCTGATCGATCGAACGGATCACCTCCTGATCGGCGCGCGGCACATCAGGAATGTCCGCCAGTTCTTCCGCCATGGTTCGGCCGGTGATTGTGACGCAATCGCCATGCAGCAAACCGGCGTTGAGCAAGAGTTTCATCACTTGCGGAATACCGCCGGCCTTGTGCAAGTCGGTCGCCACATATTTGCCCGATGGCTTCAGGTCGCAAATGACCGGGACCTTCTGGCGTACGCGCTCGAAATCGTCAATTGACCATTCCACCTCGGCAGCGTGCGCGATCGCCAGATAATGCAGCACGGCATTGGTCGAACCGCCGGTAGCCATGATGAGCGATACCGCATTTTCGATCGACTTGCGGGTGATGATGTCGCGCGGCTTCAGGTCGCGCTTGATCGCCTCCACCAGTACGCGCGCCGACTCCGCAGCGGAACCGGTCTTTTCATCATCCGGATTCGCCATCGTCGACGAGTACAACAGCGACATGCCAAGCGCCTCGAATGATGAAGACATGGTATTGGCGGTATACATGCCGCCGCACGAGCCGGATGAAGGACACGCATTTTTTTCAATGCCTTCGAAATCCTCTTGCGACATGCGGCCTGCGGTGAATTCGCCCACCGCTTCAAATGCAGACACGATGGTCAGATCCTTGCCCTTCCAGTTGCCGGGCCTGATGGTTCCGCCATACACATAGATGCTCGGTACATTGGTGCGCGCCATTGCGATCATGCCGCCCGGCATATTCTTGTCGCAGCCGCCGATTACGACGCATCCATCCAGCCATTGACCGTTGACTACAGTTTCAATGCAGTCGGCAATGACCTCGCGCGAAATCAGGGAATACTTCATGCCTTCGGTACCCATCGACATGCCGTCGGAAATCGTCGGCGTGCCGAACACCTGCGGATTGGCGCCGGCTTCTCTGACTGCCTTGACGGCGATATCGGCCAGTTTTTGCAGACCTGAATTGCACGGCGTGATAGTGGAATGGCCATTGGCGATGCCGACCATCGGCTTGTCGAAATCGTCCTTTTCGTAACCCATCGCGTAGTACATTGAGCGGTTCGGGCTGCGGGCGACGCCCTGGGTGATGTTTTTCGAGCGGCGATTGAATGCCATGATGTCTCCAAATATTCAAAAAATATGGGCGTAGAGTGCCTTGCGCAAAGCCGGCTGTCAAATATATCATTCAGTCATGATTGATATTCAATGCATATAACCAAACCAGATGTCCATTGAACTGCGGCAATTGCGTTATTTCGTCGCCGTCGCTGAAGAAATGCACTTCGGTCGCGCAGCCGCGCGCCTCCACATGACGCAACCTCCGTTATCGCAGACGATCCAGTCGCTGGAAGCCGCGCTCGGCATTCAATTATTTTTCCGCACCAGGCGGAGCGTTTCATTGACGCCGGCAGGTATCGCGCTGTTGCCGGAAGCGCAGCGCCTGTTGCTGCAGGCAGAGTCACTTCCCGATCTGGCGCGGCGCGCGGCATCCGGCGAATCCGGCCGGCTGTCTCTGGCGTTCGTGTCGACCGCGGACTATAGTGTGCTTCCACCGTTTCTGCGCGAATTTCGCGAGCACTATCCACAAGTGCAGATCGATCTGCGCGAAGCGACCACCGATGTGCAATTGGATGATTTGGCGCAAGGAAGAATTGATGTAGGCTTGTTGATTGCGCCGCTGCCCGACAAGCTGAAAGCGGAACTCGATTATGTGCCGGTGCTGTCGGAACCGCTGATACTGGCGGCCCCCAGGGGAATCAGGATATTGAGAGATAAAGGTCCCGTACGGTTGAAAGCGGTGGGCGACCTTCCCCTCATTATCTTTCCGCGCCGTATCGCTCCCCGATTTCATGATGCAATCCTTGCATGTTTTCGCGATGCCGGCCTGACGCCGCATGTCGGACAGGAAGCGATCCAGATGCAAACCATCGTCGGCCTGGTTTCCGCCGGCATGGGGATCGCGCTTGTGCCACAATCGGTGTCCAATTTAAAACGGCCCGGCGTCGAATACAAGTCTTTGCTCGACAAGACGCCGATTGTCGAAACCGGCCTGGCCTGGAGGCGCGATAATATGTCCCCGGTATTGCGGGCTTTTCTGGAATTATTACGAAAGAAAAAATAAATGCTGATCCATCCGATGCCCGACCCCATCGCCTTTTCGCTTGGTCCCTTGTCCGTACGCTGGTACGGATTGATGTATTTGCTTGCGTTCGCGCAGTTCATCGCCCTCGGCAGAATACGCATCCGGCAACCGCATATCGCTGCCGCCGGCTGGAAAAAGGAAGACCTGGATGACATGCTGTTCTATGGTGTGTTGGGCGTCGTCATCGGCGGACGGTTGGGCGAAGTGCTGTTTTATAACCCGGCGTATTATTTTTCGCACCCGGCCGATATCATCGCGGTTTGGAAAGGCGGCATGTCATTCCATGGCGGCTTCCTGGGCGTGATGATTGCGATGGCGCTGTGGGGACGCAAGGTGGGACGCAGTGCAATGGATATTCTGGATTTCATCGCACCGATGGTGCCGCTCGGTTATGCGGCAGGACGCATCGGCAATTTCATCAATGCGGAATTGCCCGGCCGCGTTGCGGACCCGTCTCTGCCATGGGCCATGATCTGGCCGAATGTCGATAATCTTCCGCGTCATCCCTCACCAATCTACCAGGCGCTGATCGACGGCGTGCTGCTGTTCATCATCCTGTGGCTGTATGCGCGCAAACCGCGTCCCCGCATGGCCGTCAGCGGCGTGTTCGCGTTGGGCTACGGCTGCGCCCGGTTCTTTACCGAATATTTCCGCACGCCGGATTATGAAGTATCGTTTGCCGGCCTGACCATTTCTGCCGGGCAGATGCTATCGTTGCCGATGATTGCGCTCGGCATCGTATTATTATTGATCGCCTATAAGCAGCGGCCGGCGCAGCCGTAGCGTACTTCGTTATCGGCAAGACAAATAAAACATGATCGAAAATACTCCCTGAAGCATGAACGACAACCTTTACGCACTCTTCGAATCACGATTCCCCGCAGACCGCAGCGCATGCTGCATCGAAACCCATACCGGGCAATATTATTCATGGAATGATCTGCACCATGCAACGGCAAAAATTGCCAACCTGTTGACCAGCCTGAATCTGCCGGCAGGATCCCGCATCGCGGCGCATGTCGAAAAGTCGCCGGAGGCATTGATGCTCTATCTGGCGACCATCCGCGCCGGTTACGTCTATCTGCCATTGAATATCGCCTATCGCGCCGCCGAGATCGATTACTTCCTCAAGGATGCGGAACCGGCGGTCATCGTTTGTTCGCCCGGTAATTTTGGCTGGGTAGCGCAAAGCGCATTCAAGTCCGGAACCAGGCATGTGTTTACGCTCGGCGAAGCACATAACGGAAAAAACTCCGGATCGCTGTTGCAGCGCGCGGCACATCATGCCGATACGTTTGAAACGGCGGTGAAACAGCCCGACGATCTCGCCGCCATTCTGTATACCTCCGGTACCACCGGCCGCAGCAAAGGTGCGATGCTCACGCACGACAATCTCGCCTCCAATGCGAAAGTTCTGCAAGATTACTGGCAGTGGCAACCCGGCGATGTGCTGCTGCATTCACTGCCTCTGTTTCATATCCATGGCTTGTTCGTTGCCGCGCACGGCGCGCTGCTCAACGGCAGCAAAATGATTTTCCTGCCGAAGTTCGATAGCGCCGATGTGATCAAATACCTGCCGCGCTCGACATTGTTCATGGGTGTGCCGACTTATTACGTGCGGCTGCTGGCCGATCCATCGTTCAATCAGGAAGTCTGCGGCAACCTGAGGCTGTTCATATCCGGCTCCGCGCCGCTGTTGACTGAAACTTTCATCGACTTCAGGCGCCGCACCGGCCACACGATACTGGAACGCTACGGCATGACCGAAACCGCAATGCTGACATCCAATCCGTATGCCGGTGAACGTATCGGCGGCACCGCAGGACTGCCGTTGCCCGGCGTGTCGGTACGTGTGGCGAAACGGGATGGCGTGCTCTGTACCGCCGGCGGAATAGGCGATATACAGGTCAAGGGACCGAACGTGTTCAAGGGATACTGGCGCATGCCCGGAAAAACTGCGGAAGAATTCACGCCGGATGGTTATTTCAAGACTGGCGACGTCGGCAAGTTCGATGCCGGCGGTTATCTGTCGATCGTCGGCCGCAGCAAGGATCTGATCATCTCCGGCGGCTACAACGTGTATCCGAAAGAAATCGAGTCGGTAATCGATGAAATGGCCGGCGTGCTCGAATCGGCTGTGATCGGCATACCGCATCCGGAGTTTGGCGAAGCGGTCACCGCCGTGATTGTCTCCAGGCCAAACGCCAAAATATCGGAAGCAGGCATCATTGCGTCGCTCAAGACGAAAATCGCCAATTTCAAGGTACCGAAACGCATCTTCTTTCTGGATGACTTGCCTAGAAATACGATGGGAAAAGTACAGAAGAATATACTGCGCGAGCAGTACAAAAATCCGTGAACCGCATTGGCCGCTCAGGCAATCAGCGTATTGCCTTGTACAGCATGTAGGCAGCCAATATGTAAAGCATGATCGCGAATACTTTCTTCAACGATTTTACCGGCAGATTGTGCGCGGTTCTGGCGCCGGCCGGAGCGGTCAGCACGCTGGTCGCCGAGATCACCAGCAGCGCCGGCAGATAAATAAACCCGAGCGAACCGGACGGCAAACCCGGCGTATTCATGCCGTAGTAAATATTCGATAGCGTGCCTGCCAATGCGATTGGAAATCCGAGCGCCGCACTGGTCGCGACCGCATTGTGGATCTTCACGTTACACCAGGTCATGAACGGCACGGAAATGAATCCGCCGCCCGCGCCGACCAGACCGGACAGGATACCGATCACGCCGCCTGCGCCGAACATGCCCGGCGCAGGCGGCAGATCGCGCGATCCGGCCGGTTTTTTATCGAGCAGCATCTGGGTCGCCGACGATGCCACGAACACGGCAAAAAAAAGCGCCAGGCCCGCTGAATTCATCTGCTTGCCTATCCATGGACCGATCCAGGACCCGATCAGAATGCCGGGCGCCAGCAGCTTCACGATATGCCACGACACTGCGCCTCGCTTGTGATGCGCGCGTACCGACGAAATCGACGTAAACATAATGGTTGCAAGCGAAGTCGCGATCGCCATGTGGACGGTCAGCTCTTTCGGAAAATTTTTGGCCGCCAGCAAAAACATAATGAACGGAACCAGCAGCATGCCGCCCCCGATGCCAAGCAGACCTGCGGCAAAGCCGGTTGCTGCCCCTAATGCCAAAAAAGCGATAATCAAACCGATATCCATCCGGCATCCTGAAATTATTATTGAAGTAATTGCTGCGTAATATAGAGCCATTCAGCCGGCGTCACCGGTGTGATCGACAGCCGGTTGCCGCGCTTGAGTATCATCATGTCGGCCAGCTCCGGATGCAAGCGCAGTTCCGCAAGCGCGATCAGCCGCGTTTTCTTGAGTGCCCGCACATCGACCAGCATCCAGCGCGGACTTTCATGCGTTGCCTTGGCGTCGAAATATTTACTCTGCCGGTCGAACTGTGTGTCGTCCGGATATGCCGCGCTCGCCACCACCGCCAGTCCGGCTATCCCCGGTTCTGCGCAACTGGAATGGTAAAACAGCACGCCGTCGCCGACCTGCATTGCATCGCGCATGAAATTGCGCGCCTGATAATTTCGCACGCCGGTCCATGGTACTGCCTGGTGCGCCGCTGCCAGCGCATCGTCGATGCTGACCTCCCCGGGCTCGGATTTCATTAACCAATATCGCATTTTTGTATTTGTCGGGACAAAATCTCCGCAAGAACGAAGCAAACTCTGTCTGCAGTTTTCCTATAATGCCGGAGACAGAAAAGTCCGATGCGCTACGACGTCTTGCTCTGTCCCGAAATTCCAAAAAAAAGCGGCTGCATAAATGCAACCGCTTACGAATAAAGTCCCGCCTGTGCCGCTTTGCCGGCATCCCGAACCAAAACGGTTCAAGGTGGTCACAGTTAGTTCAACTTCGGGTTCGTCGGACTAGCGACGCTCACTCCCATCGAACAAAGTTCCGCAACCGATGCGCATAAATGGTTCAAGGAATATATGGCAATCGCGAACACGGCAGGAGAGATAAGTCTACTCCAATCGGAATGCATGTCAAACAGTTTTGGCTATTGCAGGGCAGAGTTAATGAAGTGCCGTAACGCGCCGGATTAGCTCGATCCATTTCCTCCTGAGGGAAATTTGTTCCCGATATCTCAGAAAAAAATTAAAAGAGATTTTCCTGCGGCGTCAACGCCATATCGAGCACGGCATGCATTGCGGTAATTTTTTGCCTGACTTCGGACATCGTCATATCCGATAGAGGACCTTCGGGCGACTTGGTGGCCAGCAGTTCGGCGGCAATGCCGAGTGCGGCCATCACCGCGATCCGATCGTTGCCCTTGATCTTGCCGGCATCGCGAATCACGCACATCTTGCTGTCCAAATAAGCGACTGCCTCCTGCAACGCCGCTTCTTCGCCTTCCTTGCATGCCAGCTTGTAGGACTGCCCCATGATCGTTACATTCAGCTGGATCATGCGGCTTCCTCATCTTCCTCGGATAACGGGATTTTTTTCAGCAGCGCGGATACGCGCTGGTGCGCCTGCTGCATTCGCCTGGACAGCTCCGCATTTTCGATAGCGAGGGCTGCCGTATTCAAACGCAAGTCGGCATTTTCCCGGCGCAGCGATTGCGTCAGCTCAGCCAATTGGTTGATTTTTTCGGAAAGTAAGTGAAATTCAGAAATCATGCCGCCACTATAGTGGTGCAAATGAATTTCCGTCAATAGATTCAGATACTTGGCAGTGGTTTTTCAAGACACCCATTATCTTTACTGCGTGTAACGCGCCGTAAAGGGTGGCAAATTTTATGGGCGCATCAAGACGGCATGACAAAAAGTTATTCAAGTGTTATTTTTCATGCGCTCCATTCAGTCGGCTATTTTCCACTGCGGCCGGTCATGCCGGTCTAACGATGCAACCCATTTTTGGACGAAAGAAGCTTTCGTCATGGCTTGCCTTGTCATCAGCAGTTTTTCAATCAATTTCTGAAAGTGCGCGACAGTGCGAGGATAGTGCGCATCATTCGGATGCAAGCCGAGACGCACCAGCGTTGCATTTTGCAGCATGCCGCACCATAGCGAGTTTCCCTGACGGGATGCCGCCCTGCCCCAGCCGTTGCGCGCGCTGTAGACCAGACTGGGCGACAATAACGACCGGCGCTCGGGCAACGCATAAAACCGGCTTAGCGTCGTTGTATATTTGAATGCGAAATCATCCAGCGCTTGCCATGCGCCGTCACCAAGCAGCCAGGCCGGAGCCACGAATCCGTGGACCGGCCATCCGCGGTGCTCGAACCATTCGAGTCCCCATGTCAGGCGGCGCCTGGCTTCATTGACGCCGAGTGCAGAAAACTCTCCTTCGCCCTGCGTATATACCTGCCGTGTGAATTTTCCCCACAAACAGCCGGGCGCCAGGCCTTCATCAAGATGGGTATAGCCATGCAACGCCAATTCATCCCCCAGCGACAGGCGCTGTTCCAGCAAGCGATCGTACCGCGCCGCATCGGTGACCGGATGATGGTGGTAGGCAGGAACCACAAGCAGAGTGACCGGTATGTCAGCCACTTCACGAATCGCCTGCAGCAGGCGTTCGCATTGCGGCCAGGTATGCGGCGCTACATCGTGCACCGAGACACACAGGGATCGCTGCAATTCAGTCGATGGCATACAAGGTTCCCTCTTCCAGCTCCGCCCTTTGCCGGGCAGCGAACAGATTTGCATAGTGCGACATCAACTGGGGAATGATCATGCTCCAATCGTACTTTTCCAGCATTTTGCGGCGCGCGTTCGCTCCCAGCGCTGCCAGATCATCTTTATAAATGCGCTTGATTCCTTCCATCAGCGCATTCGAATCGCCCGGCGCCACCAGCAGCCCGGTGTCGCGATCGATCAGCTCTTCCACGCCGCCTGCAGCCACGCCTATCACCGGGATACCGCATGCCATTGCCTCAAGCACGACCAGCCCGAATGTCTCCTGATCGCCAGGATGAACCAGCACATCGCAACTGGCGATCAAGCCCGCCAGCGCAGATGCATCGCGCTGAAACGGCAGATAAGTGACATGCGCCGAAGAACGCAGCTCCCCGCCGCTGCCGACCATGATCAGATGATAGGGATGGCCGAGCCGCTCGACCGCATTGATCAGAAGCGGCAGTTTTTTCTCCCTGGTGAAACGTCCCGCATATATCAATAGCCGGGTATCTCTGGATAGTCCGATCTGCTCGCGCAAGTGATTGTTTTTGCGTTCCGGAGAAAACACCGATGTGTCGACCCCGAGCGGCTGATGCTTCACTTGATGAATCCCCATGTTGCGCAAGCGTTGCGCCATTACCTCGCTGGGCGCCAGCACCAGATCGAATTGCCGGTACAGACAGGTCACATATCTGGTTGCAGCCCGTTGCGCAATCCTGCCGAAGCGTTGCCCGACCAATCTGGGAAGATCGGAATGATAGAAAGCCACTGCAGGCACGTTCATTTCATTCTTGACGCGTAACGCAGTCCAGGCAAATTGATAAGGATCGCCGACTTCAATCAAGTCCGGCTGAAGCCGGCGCAATGCGCGTGCGGTCATCAGCGCCGATAACGGTATCCGATGGCCATTGCTGTATGGAATCGGCACGCTGGGCACGCCGACAAGCGAAGTCTCGCTGCGGGCATCTGCCAGCACGGGCGCGACAACGGTATGGTCAATTCGCTTGCGCTGAGCGAGCCAATGCGCTTTTGCAGTGAGATAAGTCCTGACCCCGCCGGTTTCCGCTGGGTAGAACATGGTGATGTCTACTAAATGCACTTTAGGCGGCCAACTTTTTTCTATCGTTATTGCCGACGATAATAGAAATGCTTATATCCTGCCTTGACTTCCATCAACTTGGAAGCCACTTGTGGATCAGGCCTCTGTTGAGTTACCGAATGGAAATGCAGGGCCTCGGCCGCACCGCTTTGCACTTATGCTGCACCGGCCTTGTCACGGCAGTTGCACGTTCTTGTTGACCAGCAAAGCCAGGATATCCATCGGCACCGGAAATACGATGGTAGAACTTTTATCGCCGGCGATATTGGTCAGTGTCTGCAAGTAGCGCAGCTGCATCGCTTCCGGCTGTTGCGCCAGCATCTGCGCGGCTTGCAACAATTTCTCGGACGCCTGATATTCCCCCTCGGCATGAATTATCTTTGCGCGCCGCTCGCGTTCCGCTTCAGCCTGCCGCGCAATTGCACGCACCATTGATTCATTCAGGTCGACATCCTTGATTTCGACATTCGATACCTTGATGCCCCATGCATCGGTTTGGCTATCGAGCACTTTCTGAATATCGAAATTCAGCTTTTCCCGTTCGGCCAGCAATTCGTCGAGCTCATGCTTTCCCAGCACCGAACGCAGCGTTGTCTGCGCGAGCTGGCTGGTCGCCTCGAAGAAATTCACTACCTGGACCACGGACTTTTCAGGATCGATGATGCGGAAATAAACAACTGCATTGACCTTGACCGATACGTTATCGCGCGTAATCACGTCTTGCGGCGGCACATTGAACACTACCGTGCGCAAGTCTATCCGCACCATCTGCTGGACGGCAGGAATCAGGAAAATCAGGCCCGGGCCTTTGACTTTCCAGAAACGGCCGAGCATGAATATCACGCCTCGTTCATATTCGCGCAATATGCGAATCGACGATATCGCCAGCACCGCAATCAATATCAGAAGAATGCCGCCGAATCCCAATCCGAATATCATCGCTATTCTCCTTTTTGAACCGCATCGGAAGGGGCAACGCTGAGCACCAGCCCCTTGCGTCCCGTGACCTTCACCCGTTGGCCGCACTTGAGCGGCACCGCGCTTTGCGCCCACCATCGTTCGCCCTGTACACGAACCCAGCCTTCGGTCTGAATATCTTCAAGCATCACACCCGTGCTGTGGAGCAATTGTTCCTGTCCGCTGACCACCGGCCGTCTGCGTGCTTTCAGTGCGAGACCGGAAACGGAAAATACAAAAACCGCGGTGATCGCGGCGAGTCCCGCAATCAGCGACAACGGGATGCCGAAACCCGGCAATTCAGTATCGATCAGCATCACTGCGCCAATTGCGAACGCGATGATGCCGCCGATGCCGAGCACACCGAAACTCGCCAGAAATACCTCTGCCACCATGAAGGACAGGCCGAGAAGAATCAGCGCTAGTCCAGCGTAGTTAACCGGCAGCAATTGCAATGCGAACAGCGCAAGCAACAGGCAAATTGCACCAACCACGCCGGGCAAAACAAAACCCGGGTTGTAAAATTCAAAAAACAATCCGTATATGCCGATCATCATCAGGATCAATGCCACACTCGGATCGGTAATGACAGCCAGCAACCTGGTTTTCCAGTCCGGCTCGATATTCACTACAGTTGCACCGGCGGTATCAAGCGTGCGTTCGCCGCCGATAGTGCCGACTTTGCGGCCGTTGATCTTTACCAGCAAGTCCGGCACATCGCGCGCGGTCACATCGATTACTTTCTGCGCCAGCGCCTCATCGGCGGACAGGCTGACCGCTTCGCGCACCGCGCGCTCGCCCCACTCGGCGTTGCGCCCGCGCAGTTGCGCCAGACCCCGAATGTACGCGGCGGCATCGTGCACCTGCTTTTTGGTCATTGCGCTCTGCGGCTCGGCTGAAGCGGTATTTTTTTCGGCTGCCTTGTCCGGGCTGCGCTCCTGAGCCGGCTTTTGCGGACGTTCAGGTTCCGGTCCGCCCAAACCGATCTGCACCGGCGTTGCCGCTCCCAGATTGGTGCCAGGCGCCATTGCAGCGATATGGCTGGAATACAGAATGTAGGTCCCGGCGCTCGCGGCGCGGGCGCCGCTTGGCGCAACGAATGCAGCGACCGGGACACTGGAAGCAAGAATGGCCTTGACGATCTGGCGCATTGAAGTATCGAGACCGCCTGGCGTATCCATTTGCAATACGATCAATTGGGCATCGCCCTTCTCTGCAAGCGCCAGGCCATGACTGACGAACTCCGCACCGGCCGGCCCGATCGCCCCTGTCAGAGGCAGCACCATTACCTGCTTCGGCGCAGCATCGACCGCGATCAGAACCAGTCCGAACCATGCGAATGCAATGATTTTGAGCAGTTTCACGATGTTCGGCGCAATGCCAGACCGTATTGATTACATTAGTTTAATATTGCAAGGTTTTCAAAACTTGACGCACATCATTCTTATTGTTGTATGGGGATCGGAAGGCGAGTGTCAATCCATTTCCCACAGCCGGCCATCGACGGTAATCAACCCAGTCTTGAGATTTTCTCCCAGGAATATCGCTTGCCCCGCTGCACGATAGCGCGCCAATTGCGCCTGGTAGGCTGCCCGCTCGCTGTCAAACAGATTGCGTTTGTAATCAAGTATCCAGACTGCATCGTCAAACATGACTACACGGTCAAAACGCAATAACTCGGCTCCGACGATCACGTCCATTTCATTGCGCGCCATCCGATGCTGCGCCGGGTTGTAGAAACGCTCAAGATGCGGCTGCGACAGGATAGTCAGCGCCTGCGCGCGGATGGTGACAGCCAATGCAAGCGGACACGGCAACCAGCGTGCAATCGCCGCCGCCTCGGGCACGCTGACCGGCCAATCGCGCGCCTGGGTCAATCGCTCCAGCACCGCGTGCAGTGCGATCCCTTCATCGATCGCGTCGGTATTCAGCGTCGCTGCGGCATCTGCAGCATGAGCTGCAAGCACCGGAGGATCGAATATGTGCAGGCTGAATCCGGCTTCCTGCGCCAATACGGCGGCATTGCCTGCATCGTCCGGTTCGATATCCTGCGCATCCTGCAATCGCGCATACCAGCTTCCTTCGACCATGCCGTCGGGGGATGCGTTTTTCGCGCCGGCTACGCCGCTGACTATCAACAATTCCTTCGCGCGCGTGGCGGCGACATAAAACAGGTTCCAGTCTTCCTGCGCCCTGAAATCTTCTTCGGCTGCGAACAATGCATCGCGCGCCGCGCCGCGCTCGCTGTTGCGTCCGAATGCGGAGAAATGCGTCGGCGCATCGGCATCCTGCGGCCAATCGCACAAGATGCCGATATCGTCGCGCGCCGGCTCGCTATGGTTTGCATCCAGCAGCACCACGATCGCCGCCTCCAGACCTTTTGCGCTGTGAATCGTCAGGATGCGCACCGCATCGATCGCCGCGTCGATGTTCGCCTCGTCCGGCGCGTCGCTGTCGGCGCCTTTCTGCAGCCTGCCCAATGCATCGATGAATTTCGGCAGACTGGGGTAGCGCCCGGCATCGAGATTCAAGGCGAGTTCAGTAAATGCCTCGATATTGCCGATAACCTGGCTGCGCAGCAGCGGCGATGAAGATTGCGCATAACGGGCAATCAACTGTCCGTCATGCAGGATCAGATCCAGCAGATCATGCACAGGCAGACGCGGCGCCGCTTGCAGCCATTTTTCCAGCAGGCGGCCGGCACGCTGCAACGGTTCGGACGCACCGTCCGTCAGCGCCGCCTGCACACGCCGCCACCAGGTATTTTCCGTGCGTTGCGCCAGTTCGATCAAATCATCGTCGCCGGCGCCGATGATCGGCGATTTCAGCACGTGCGCCAGCGACCGGTTGTCGCCGGGCGTGATCAGGAAAGTCAGCAGCGCAATCAGATCGGCCACTTCCAGCGACTCGAGCAAACCGCCCCGCTTGTCGGATACAAACGGGATGCCGGCGTCACGCAGTGCGCTTTCATAAGCGGTCAGATGCGCGCGTTTTTTGACGAGCAGCATGACGTCGGACCATCGCACGTTGCGCGAATCGCCCAGTGCGCGCTTCGCCCGCAGGATGGCTTGCGCCACAGCCTTGCCCTCGTCCAGGCGGCGCGCATCTTCCTCTTCATCGCGCGGCGTGGTCAACGGATCGCGCAACGTGAACAGCGCCGCCTCGACCGGGGCATCTTTCCGTGCCCGGATCAGCGGCAGGCGCCAGACCGCGCCGGTTTTTTCAGCCAGCGTGGTCTGCGCCGCAAAAATGCGATTGGCGGCGAAGCTGGCGTTAAGCACGTTCACGATCGCAGCGGCATTGCGCCGCGTCTGGTTGGTGCGCAGGATGTCGGCGCCTTGTGCGGCAAGCATGTCCCTTGCCGCGATGAATACGCGCGGTTCGGCGCGCCGGAATCGGTAAATCGACTGCTTCGGATCGCCGACGATGAAAACGCTCGGCTTGCCGCCATCGCTGCCATAGGCATTCAGCCATGCGCGGACGATACTCCACTGCAGAGGATTGGTATCCTGGAATTCGTCGAGCAGAATATGCTTGTAGCGCGCATCCAGACGGCTCTGCAGATAGGCCGCATGCTGTTCATCGGTGAGCAAGCGATATGCCTGCCATTCGAGATCGGCGAAGTCGAAAACGCGGCGCTCGGCCTTGATCGCCTGATAGCGTTCCAGGTAAGCGGAACCGACTGTAAACAGCGCGTCGTTCAAAGCCAGCACCATCGGTTCGAAACTGCGTCTGCAGTAGAGTTTCAGCGATTTGCCGAGAGCAGAGAATTCATCATCGAAAGCGGCAATACCGTCACTACCCAGATTGTTTTCAAGCGCCTTTTTCAGGTCATTTGTTTTCAGATTCCTGCGCAATTCGCCGTCGCCGTCGAAGAACTCGTGGCATAGCGCATTGAAATTATCAAGATCGACATCGGCGGCAAGCGCCATTTCAATTGCGGTGGCCCGCTTTTTATTTACCGCAGTGCCTTGTCCCAGCAACCATGCGACATTCCGGATACGGGCAACCAGCTTGTCGTCGTCCCGCACGGTCAGACGCGCATCGATCTCGCCGTCGCCGCCGCACAATTCATGCAGCCACTCCAGCGGTGCGCCGTTTTTGGCGGCAGCCCACCATTCGGCGCGTTTGCCGATAAATGCATCAAGCAGTTTTTTGGTATTCCAGTCGCCGGCCATTTCATACATCGTCATCAAAGCCGCTTTCAATTCAGCGTTTTCGGCCTGATTGAGCGATTGCATCAATCGTATGTAGGTCTCCTCAAGCAGCTCCCCGGTCGACTCCGTTAACGCATAACCGTGCGGTACGCCGGAAGAAAGCGGCGCGAGCTGGATCAGCCGCGCGAACCAGCTATGGAACGTGTCGATCGACAGGGAGTGCGGGCTGGACAAAACACGCTCGTACAAGCTGCGCGCCAGCGGCAGCAGATGCTGCGTATCCTGTGCCGCCACTCCGCGCTCCTCGAGCAGCGTCCGGACCACCGCATCGGATTCAAGCGCCAGGTCGCGCAGCAATGACATGAGCCGCTCGCGCATTTCCTGCGCCGCCTTGCGCGTGAAGGTAATCGCCAGCAATTCCGACGGTTCGGTCCCGGCCAGCAACAGGCGCAACAGACGCGCCACCAGCAGCCATGTCTTGCCGCTGCCGGCGCAAGCTTCGACCACGATCGAGCGCAGCGGGTCGCATGCAATATTCGTGAAATCCCGGGCATCGACCGCCTCGTCATTGACTTCATAAGCGCGCGGCGGCGAGCCGGACATCACCAGGCTCCCTTGCGGCATAAACCGCGCACGTCGCAGTACCGGCATACCAGCTCGATGCCGCTGGCCGACAACGCCGCACCCTCGGCGACAGCCCGCATGCCGGCTGCAATCTGTTCGCCGAGAGCCTGTTGCCACTCGTCATAACGCGCGGCTTCCGCATGGCCCGTTTTATCTTTCATCGCTTCAAGCGCGACATAATATGCGGAGGCGACCGGCACATCCGACAACAGGCCATAAAATGCCAGTTGATGGTCTTCGCCCTGTTTGAGTCTTTCACGCAGCGACTGCGCGTTATTTGTCTTGTAGTCGAGCACCGCGCGGGCACCGTTATCGTTCTCGTCGATCCGGTCGACGCGGCCGTGCAATGTGATTTCGCCGCCCGGCCATTGCAGCGTTTTCTCGAACCATCGTTCGCCGAAGACAAAACGCCAGCCTTGCGCTTCCCGTTCGTTAGCCCAGGCGAGGTAGGCAGGAAGCGCCTTTTGCCAACGCATGTAATAGCCGAGCGCCGCGGCATTCCGGCCGAGGGCCTCGCCGAATACTTTTTCCGAAATTTCCTTCAACAGGACGACACGATCGCCGATGCCGATTGCCTGGTCGCGGATTGTCTCGTGATACAACGCCAATATTCGGTGCAGCCAGTCGCCGTAATCGCGTTTTTCAGGCATGTCGGATAATTCGTCGAGCCCGGACAGGCCCAGCATCCGTGTTGCAAAGAACTGATAAGGGCATGCAACAAAGCTGTTGTAGGCGCTGGCGGATAGTTTGCGGGGCAGCAGTTGCGGCGCGACTGCCGCCGGCATCTTCGGCGGCGACGATATCAATTGCCGGAGCTGAAGCTCGACTTGATGCGCCGGCAGCTTTTGCAGGCCAAAACGCTCGAGGGTCAATTGCAGGCGTTCGATCCACGTGCTGACCGGATTCGGCTCGCCGTTTTTCTGCGCCTGCCAGGACAATATCACTACGCTATTGGCCGCCAGCAGTTCGGTGAAGTCGCGCAATTGCTGGCGCTGGCGGCTTTCGCGCGTCGCCAGTCCCAATTCGCGGCGTACCGCATTGGCAAAAAACAGGGTTTCGCTGTTCTGCGACGGCAAATGATCGGCATCGGCGCCGACCAGCAGCACCGCATCGAATGTACGCAAGCGTGCCCCGTTCAACGGCAGCATGACGACACGGGTATCCGTTCCGGGAGGCGCAAATGCGGTCGATTCCAATTGAAGACTGACGAAGGCACGCCATTCCGCAAATGAAAACTCCTGTTCCGGCGAATGGCAATCCTGCTCGATCGCCTCCATCATCGCGATGACTTGCAGGCCTGCCGCATCGGTCTCCAGCGCAGCTCGCATGCCCAATGTCCTGAACGCGCCATTGGTTATCGAGATCCACTCCGGCAGAGTTTTCCGTCCGGCGAATAATTGCGCCTGCCTTGCAAGCCTGAGCACGGCATCGCGGCTCGAAGGCACAGCGGCCAGCGCAGTTGTCACGGCATCCCATCCTCCCGATATATTGGCGCTGCGCAGCGTCGCCTCGATTGCCATTACCTGCGCCGATTTATCGTCGAGATCGGTAAACATGAACGGCGACTTCAACAGGTCCAGCAATGCAACGGTTTCGGCACGCGCCGCTACCACCTCGAACCAAGCTGCAACAGCGGCGGCGGCGCGCGTGGTCGACAACTTCCATCCGGTTTCGTCCGCGACAAATACTTGCGCACGTTCCAGCAAGGCGCGCAGGCGGCGTGCGACGACGCGGTCCTGGGCAATGATCGCCACATTCGATTTTCCTGCTGCGAGCCAGCCGATAATGGTCTGCGCGCCGCGCAGCGCTTCATCCTCCAGGCTTCCGGCCCGGCAGAGCGATAAGCCGGCAGGTGCGGCAACGCCGGTTGCGGCACCTGCCGGCTCGGCTGCGCCGCCTTCCACCAGTTCGCTCCATGCCGCCGCATACACCGCATCAACCGAGGCGGCACGCCAATCCAGCATGACCGGCAGCACCATTTGCCGCTTGCCGTAGGCATCGAGAAACGCGCGATCGAAGGCGTCCGGTTCGGTCGGCGTTACCCATACCAGCGGGTCTTCGGCGCGCTCGGCAAGACGCATCATTTCTGCATAGCGTGCGACGCAGGCATGGTTGCCGTCGAGCTGGCTTTTCCATATCGACCAGACCAGTTGCGCTTCATCGGATAACAGGTCGCGCGCCGAAGGAGACAATTGCGCAAGCGCCGCCTGCCAGCGGTCCGCGATGGCATCAGGCGTCGATTGAACGGTCGGCAACAGGCTCTGCGTCAATTCATCCGACAGCGTCAATAGTGTCTGCGCCAGCGGCAGCAGATCGGTATTGCGGCGTGCGGCAAACAATTTTTTCAGCCACGCATGCTGGCGCAGCTCCGCATACAGCGACATCAAGCGCTCGCTGCCCGATTCCGGCATCGCGGCGCCGGAATCGGGAGGAAGCGATCCAAGCCAAGCCGACAAGGTGGTGATCCGGGGAGGAATGAAAGCTCCTGCGAGCTGGCGCGCCAGTGCCTCCTTGAGCAGCCGGGCATGAGCAAAAGTCGGCACCACCACGCGGATTGACGACAAATCGCGCCGCGGCCCAAGTGTCGTCCCGATCAACTCCCCATTATCCAGAAATGCATGCGCGACTTGAGGCCAAAAGGCGGCGGAAGGCTGGATCAACAGGGCGCTATGCAGCATGAGGGCTCGAAATGATTAGGGTGAAGGGACACATTTCTGAACGGCGCCCCAGTTGGTTAGTGGCATTTTATGCGAGTCGGCGTGAAAATTATGCGTTCGTAATACGCTTTTTGCAAAAATGGGTTATGATTTATCCAATTCCCCGCCGCATTACTTCTTGCCGCACCTTTCAAAAACCTTGAATTCGAGTACCACGTCTCCATTTGCCTATTGCAGTTCCGGCAGTGTCAGGTACAGGCTCAGGCAGGAATCGTAAGTCACACCGGCGCAAATTGACCCCTTTTTCCCTCACAACGAGGAAACCATGAGCGAAAACATCAAATACATTACCGACACCTCCTTTGAATCCGACGTCCTCAAATCCGACAAGCCGGTATTGGTCGATTTCTGGGCAGAATGGTGCGGCCCGTGCAAAATGATTGCGCCGATCCTGGAAGAAGTCGCCAAGGAATATGACGGCAAGATCCAGATCGCAAAAATGGATGTCGATGCCAATCAGGCAGTGCCCGCCAAGTTCGGCATTCGCGGCATACCGACGCTGATCCTGTTTAAAAACGGAGTGGCGGCGGCCCAGAAAGTGGGTGCCATGGGCAAAGGCCAGCTTACTTCATTCATCGACAGCAACATCTGATACCAGTTGCAGCGGTGCGCTCGCAGTGCTGCTTGACTTGTCGGGACAGAATGCTGCAATGTTTGTTGACTCTGTCCCGCAATGATTAACAATTTACACCACCACGCAGTTCCCTCCCCCTCCTATTACATTCCCATCCCGGGACACACTTACTATGCACTTATCTGAACTCAAGGCGCTACACGTCTCAGCTTTACTGGAAATGGCCATCGGCCTCGACATTGACAATGCGGCACGCCTGCGCAAACAGGAATTGATGTTCGCGATCCTGAAAAAACGCGCGAAAAGCGGCGAACAGATTTTCGGCGACGGCGCTCTCGAAGTCCTGCCCGACGGCTTCGGCTTCCTGCGTTCGCCCGACGCCAGCTACATGGCGTCCACTGACGACATTTACATCTCGCCATCGCAGATCCGGCGCTTCAATCTGCATACCGGCGATTCGATCGAAGGCGAAGTGCGCACCCCGAAAGACGGCGAGCGTTATTTCGCGCTGGTCAAGGTGGATAAAGTCAACGGCGAACCGCCCGAGGCTTCCAAGCACAAGATCCTGTTTGAAAACCTGACGCCGCTGCATCCGAACAAGGTAATGACTCTCGAGCGCGACATGCGCGGCGAAGAAAACATCACCGGCCGCATCATCGACATGATCGCGCCGATCGGCAGAGGACAGCGCGGCTTGCTGGTCGCATCGCCGAAATCAGGCAAATCGGTCATGCTGCAGCACATTGCGCATGCGATCACGACCAACCATCCGGATACCATCCTGATCGTGCTGCTGATCGACGAGCGCCCGGAGGAAGTGACCGAGATGCAACGTTCGGTACGCGGCGAAGTGGTTGCATCGACATTCGACGAACCGGCGACCCGCCACGTGCAGGTAGCGGAAATGGTGCTTGAAAAAGCCAAGCGCCTGGTCGAAATGAAAAAAGACGTGGTGATCCTGCTCGATTCGATCACGCGTCTGGCGCGCGCCTACAACACCGTGATTCCCGCATCCGGCAAGGTCCTGACCGGCGGCGTCGATGCCAACGCGCTGCAGCGCCCGAAGCGCTTCTTCGGCGCGGCGCGCAACATTGAAGAAGGCGGTTCGCTTACCATTATCGCCACAGCGCTGATCGAAACCGGCAGCCGCATGGACGACGTGATCTACGAAGAGTTCAAAGGCACCGGCAACATGGAAGTGCATCTTGAACGCCGTCTGGCCGAAAAACGCGTCTATCCGTCGATCAACCTCAACAAATCCGGGACCCGCCGCGAGGAACTGCTGATCAAACCGGATCAGTTGCAAAAAATATGGGTCCTGCGCAAGCTGCTTTACGGGATGGATGAAATCGAAGCGATGGAATTTATTCTGGACAAAATGAAGTCCACCAAGAATAACGCCGAGTTCTTCGACATGATGCGGCGCGGCGGCAGCTGACAGTTCGACTCCCGGAACAGACGAAAGCGACTACGCCGCACGCCTCAACCGCTTGCAGCAAGGTCGTCATGCCGCCCTGTATGCCATACACCACCGTTTCACCCCGGATTCCCGCCATGGCTGTGCGTATCGGGATGCGCATTCGCATCAATGGTGCAAATACATGATTTCATTGTATAATTTGCGCTTTACTTCCGGCAAGTGATCGGCAATCGGGTCAAGAAGCACGGCGACCGACGAAGTGGCGATTGGCTACCCAACTATTTGAGGCAGAAATGAAAGAAAATATTCACCCGAATTATCGCGAAGTCGTTTTCCACGACCTGTCCTGCGATTTTAAATTCATCACCCGCTCGACCATCCAGACGCGTGAAACAGTCAATTTCGAAGGAAAAGACTACCCGCTCGTGAAGATCGAGGTATCGGCCGAGTCGCATCCTTTCTATACCGGCAAGCACAAGATCGTCGATACCGCCGGCCGTGTGGAAAAATTCCGCCAGAAATTCGGTACGCGCGGTTCCAAGACCCAGGCTGCAGGTTAATTCTGCCGCTTCGTTTCAAAAGGCAGCTGCGGCTGCCTTTTTTATTTACTTGCACGCAATAATTGGCAGGACTCGTGATTTTTTGCGGCATAACGAATCACACCGCCGGAAATTTTTGCGGCACAATATCGCCGAATCAGAAAAATAAAGAATCCGATCCACTATCCCCGATGAAGCCAGTCCGTCTCCCCGCTTCCGCCACATCAGCACTCCCGCGCTGGGGATTGGTTGCCTTATGTCTGCTCTATATTCTTCCCGGCCTGATTCGCCGCGACCCGTGGAAGACCGACGATGCCGCCGGATTCGGCATCATGTGGACCATGGCGCATGGCGGATTGCAGGATTGGCTGTGGCCGCATATCGTTGGCCTGCCAATGCCGGAGAAAGGGCCGCTGGCTTTCTGGATCGGCGCGATTTTCATCAAACTGTTCGGCGGGCTGCTGGGCGATGCGCTGGCTGCGCGCATTTCCACTATCGGATTCTTTTTGATCGGTTCGCTGTCCGTCTGGTATGCGACTTATCTGCTCGGCCGGCGTCCTGAAGCGCAGCCTCTGCGGCTTGCTTTCGGCGGGCAGCCGGAGCCCAAGGATTTCGGACGCACGCTGGCTGACGGTGCTTTGCTGATTTATCTCGGCTGCCTTGGATTGCTTTTGCATAGCCATGAGACGAGTGCCGAGGCATTGCAGATTTCGTTGCTGGCTTTCGCGCTGTATGCGACTGCGCGCCTGTTCGAATCGCATTCGATGCGCGCGGCAATGACGCTCGGCATCACGCTGGGTCTGCTGGTGCTCACGCGCGGCTGGCTTGTCCCGGCGGCATTGTGGATTGCATTGCTCGTTTTGTCGGCGGTTCGGGAAAAGCTGGTCGCGTTGCGGCTGGTCCTGATTTCCCTGCCTTGCGGATTGATTGTCACCGCAGCATGGCTGCTGGCACGTCATCTCGTGCCTCCATTCAATGAGTCCATGTCTGCTGGGTGGATGGCATGGAATATTGACCAGTTCAACTGGCCATCGTGGGACAGGCTGGTTTATTTGCTGAAGTACGGCATCTGGTTCACATGGCCGGCATGGCCGTTCGCGGGATGGGCGGTGTACGCCTGGCGCAAGCAACACAAGGCGCTCCATATCACGTTGCCTCTGGCTTTTATCGCTGCATTCACCGTGCTGGGATTGTTCAATCCGCACTCGGAGGAAGGCATTTTGCTGCCCCTGCTGCCGCCTCTGGCGATGCTGGCGGCGTTCGGCTTGCCGACGATGAAACGCGGCGCAATCAATGCGGTCGACTGGTTCTCGGTGATGACATTGACGATGTGCGCCGCATTCATCTGGGTCGGCTGGATTGCAAAGCAGACCGGATGGCCGGCGCAGATTGCGAAAAATGCATTCAAGCTTGCTCCCGGATTCAAACCCGAGTTCAATCTGATTGCCATGCTCATCGCCGCATCGGCAACCATCGGCTGGATATTGCTGGTCCATTGGCGCATCTCGCGCCATCCATCCGTATTGTGGCGCGCCGTTGTGCTGTCATCGGGCGGCGTGATTCTATGCTGGCTGCTGCTGATGACTCTGTGGCTGCCATGGATCAATTACGGCAAAAGCTATGCGGGAGTCGCCGATCAAATCGCATCGAAACTGCCGCCTGCAGGGTATTGCGTGAATACCAATATCGGCCCGGCGCAACGAGCGTCGTTTGCCTATTTCGGCCAGGTCGACTTTGCAGAATTCAATCAAGGCCGTTGTGATTTTCTGCTGTTGCAAGACAGCATGAGCAAAAAAAACAGCGCGCAAATCCTGAAGGAATTCAACGGCCGCTGGCAACTTCTGTGGGAGGGGCGCCGGCCATCCGATCGCGACGAACGATTCCGCCTTTATCGACGCGCGGATTGATTTCATGGCACAACGACGTCCGCATATTGTGCGCATTGCCGCACTGGCATGGCCGATCCTGATCGGCCAGCTGGCAGTGATTGCAAACGGGGTTATCGACACTGCGATGACCTCGCGTTTTTCGGCAACCGATCTGGCGGCATTGGCATTGGGCGCATCCATCTACGTCAGCATTTTCGTCGGACTCAATGGCGTGCTGCAGGCGCTTTCACCGGTCGTCGGCCAGCTGTTCGGCGCGAAGCGATTCGATGCGATCGGATTCGAAGTCAAGCAGGGAACATGGCTTGCGCTTTTTTTGTCGTGTGTCGGCTGTCTGGTCCTGCTGTTTCCGCAGCCGTTTCTTGCGCTGGCTCATGCGTCGCCGGAACTGAGCGCGAAGGCGACGCTGTATCTGCGCATCCTGGCGCTTGCGCTGCCTGCCACTCTGGGCTTCCGGATTTATGCGTCGCTCAATACTGCATTGGCGCGTCCCAAAATGGTAATGGCAATCCAGATCGCGGCACTGCTGCTCAAGGTGCCGCTCAATGCGCTGTTCATCTTCGGCGGTTCGGGCTTGCCTGCATTGGGCGGACCGGGCTGCGCAATGGCGACCGCCGTGACGGCATGGCTGTCGCTGCTGGCCGGATTGCTGATTCTGCGCACCGCGCCGTTTTACCGGGCGTTCGGCCTGTTCGGCACCGGCTTTGTCGCGCCGCAATGGATTGCGCAGCGCAGTCTGCTCAAGCTCGGCATCCCGATGGGATTGAGTTACCTGATTGAAGTGACTGCGTTTACATTCATGGCGATATTCATCACGCGCCTTGGCGATACGGCTGTTGCCGGACATCAGATTACGGCCAATTTCGGTACGGTACTGTACATGTTGCCGCTATCGATCGCCAGTGCAACCGGCACATTGGTGGCGCAAGCGATAGGCGCGCGCAATTTCGAAACGGCGCGCCGCATCGGCTATGCCGGCATCCGCCTGGCTGCGGTGCTGTCGGCAACCATCGGCGTCGCGGTCTGGCTCGCGCGCGACGCCATCGTGCATGCGTATACACCGAACGAAACGATCGTTGCCACAGCCATGCCGCTATTTTTATTTATCGGGTTTTACCAGCTGTTCGATGCGATTCAAGTGACGACTGCTTTCGTGTTGCGGGCGTACAAGGTCGCGATTGTACCCACGCTGATGTATGCGATCGCGCTGTGGGGCGTCGGACTGGGAGGGGGCTACCTGCTCGGCCTGGATCCGTTCGGCGTATCCCCGGCCGCAGTACGCGGCGCCGCAGGATTCTGGCTGGGCAACAGCGCAAGTCTCGCACTGGTGGCGGCAGGCTTGTTATGGTATTTGCGCGTGATTCAGCGCAGGAAATTTTAATGCGCTTTGCCGCCCCGTTCGTTTTCAA
This sequence comes from Herminiimonas sp., assembly GCA_028292665.1. Taxonomy (GTDB): domain Bacteria; phylum Pseudomonadota; class Gammaproteobacteria; order Burkholderiales; family Burkholderiaceae_D; genus JAQGLW01. Next base: position 23,969 of record JAQGLW010000163.1, on the reverse strand, counting down.
ACGTGACGCTATCAGGCTGGCGCCTTTTTCGATTTACCATGCGGTTGGCAACCCCCGATCCGCGTCAAAGCCGATGCCGGCGGATCAGAAAGCACTCGCCCAAGCCGCATCGAAGCTATCGGCAGCACCTGACAAATGTCCTGTGTTCGGAAAATACGAAGGGTAAAGACATGTCGCGCTTCAAACCATTTCTGCTTGCCTTGCTCTGGACAACGATTGTCGGCCCGGTGATAGCGGCCCCCGATGAAGACAAACTGGGCAAAGCTCAAGGCTATCCTGCCGGCACCGCCGCAAACTGGTTTTTTCAGGAATCGGTCAGGGTGGGCTCATTCAGCATGCAAGGTGAAATTCCAGGCATTTTCGGCGGCAAGGCCAACGTCCTCGCGCCAAGCGATGCACCGATGGCCTTGCCGCGCAGCGCACATGAACCGTCGATCAGATGGAATATCGACCACCTGAAAAATCTGACCGTTGACGATTACCTGTCGCGCCAGCGAATCATGGGACTCATGATTGTCAAAGACGGTGTGATTCAGGTCGAGCGCTATCAGTACGACCGCAAGCCGTCGCAGCGCTTCCTGTCCAACTCGATGGCGAAGTCGATCACATCCTTGGCCGTCGGAATTGCGCTACAGGAGGGAAAGATCAAGTCGCTGGACGATCGTGCCGATCGTTACGCTCCGAAACTTGCGGGCACGCTGTACGGCGAAACCACCATACGCAACCTTTTGCGCATGGCGTCCGGGGCGCACTTCACAGAAGTATACGACGGCAAGGACGATCTCGCCCGGTTTAATGCTGCGGCCGCGCATGGCGGGGTGGAAACCGCAGCGGCAATCATTGCCGAGCGTGATGCCCCGCAAGGAACCCGGTTTTCATACGCAAGCGCTGAAACGGACATGCTGGCCGCCGTGCTGCACGGCGCACTCGGCATGAGTCTCAGCGAATATATAACCCCGCGTTTATGGCAAGCGACGGGAGCCGAAACCTCGGCCTTGTGGCGTGCCGACAAAACGGGATTGGAACGGGCCGCAGGAAATTTTAATGCCACTCTCCGCGACTACGCCCGATTAGGCGTGGTGCTGGCCAATGACGGGGTGCGTCCCGATGACCCGCAGCATAAGCAGATCATTCCGCGCGAATTTCTTCTGGAAGCAACCGACTGGCACCGCGTACCGGAAGCATTTCGGCCCGGCAAAGCCACGCCGTATTACGGCTACGGCTACCAGTTTTGGCTGTTCCCCGGGGAGAAAAGGCGATTCGCATTCCTTGGCGTGTATGGACAAATGATCTTTGTCGATCCGCAGCTCAAACTAGTCATGGTACAGACGGCGGCGAATGCCACCGCCAAGTCAGGATTGACTTCGCTGGGCCGGGAGGCTGATGCTTTCTGGCGAGGCGTTGTTCGGCAATATGGCGCCTGGTAGGCGGCTATCCGATGGGCCTCGATCCATTCGGTGTGGCCCCGCGACGATTGATCGCGACACTGCGATCGCGATTGGTGCATCATTCTTTTATCCAATCAATGCCGGCGACCGCTGCACATGGAATCGCGAGGCCTTTTCCCGATACGTCGCATCTGCGCGTCAGCGCGCCTTGTCGGTCCACAGACGTGCCATTTCCGGCGACGCGGACTGGCCCAGCAGCCCTCGTTGATACACTTCGACCAGGCGGCGCATCGCGGGCTTGTAACCGGAATTGGCCGACTGCGTCAACCATGAAAAGCTTTGCGCATTGTCTTGCGGCACACCCTTGCCCTGTTCATACAAACGCGCCAGGTTGAACTGCGCCAGACCGGAGCCCTGTGCCGCCGCCTTGCGATACCACGAGCCGGCAGTTGCATAATCCTGCGATACACCGAGTCCCTCCGCATACAGGTAGCCGAGATTGTTCTGCGCCAGCGCGAAATTCTGTGCAGCGGCTTTGGTATATAGCGCCGCGGCCATCGCATCGTCCTTCGCGACGCCCCTGCCCTGCCGGTACATATATCCGAGATTGGTCTGCCCCGACGCCAGCCCTTTGTCTGCCGCCTTGCGGTACCACTCCACCGCCTGCACCGGATCGACCGCAACGCCGTAACCGTTTTCAAACATGGCCCCGATATTGTTTTGCGCCTGGGCAAAATTCTGATCGGACGCCTTGCGGTACCAGGCCATGGCTTGGGCATAATCCTTCGGCACTCCCAGTCCTTCGGCGTAAAAATAACCGACTGAAGTCTGCGCGGGCGCGAATCCCTTGTCCGCCGCTTTGCGGTACCAGCTCAGCGCTTTGGCATAGTCGATCGGAACGCCTTGTCCTTTTTCGTACATCACACCCAGGTCGTTCTGCGCATTCACAACGCCTTTGACCGCAGCCGCGGAAAACTCCTGCAATGCAACGGCAAAGTCGGCTTTTTCATAAGCCGCACGACCCGATTCATAATCGGCGTGCGCGGGCAAAGCCATTCCGACCAACGCTGCCGTCAATACAAATCTCGTAATAAACCGGTCCATCTTGTTTTTCCTTTGCCAATTTGAAGAGAAAAATCCATACGCAGGGATAAAGCCGGCAACAATTCCGATGCAGGTTTTGCAAGCAGAGAAGCCGTGAACTTCCGTGTTTAACCGACGCGACATGCAAAAGCAACGTCTTTGTTATTTTGTGTAACTTTAATTCCATTTCCGACAAAAAACTGTTCCAAACGGAAAAAGTTCCTATAAGTAAGATACTATAGCTATCGTTTTTCCAGATTAGCATTCCGATAAGCAATGAATGCTTGATAACTATGACTGTCAACCTGTCAACTTCCAGAGGGTCATTATGCAAATAACGACAAGCGTCAAAAATCTGACACAAAAATTTTCCGCTCGGCAATCCGGTCAAGGCATGACGGAATACATCATCATCGTCGCTCTGATCGCCGTCGCGGCCATCGGTGTGTATAGCATGTTCGGTCAAACCATTCGCGGTCAGGTTGCCGGCCTCGCAGGTGAAGTCGCAGGAACCGGCGCCACGGCAGGCAAGGCTACCGCCGCCACTGCGGCAGGCAACGCCTCCACCAAGGCAGCCGAGACCAAAGGCATGTCCAGCTACGACTCCGGCAACAAGTAAGTCGAGTGCCCTGTGTGCGACAGAACACCTTCTGCCGTGCACAGTGAAACAAGTCCCGAATTACGCGCCGCTACGGCTGTGCCGCATTCTTCGAACAGGCGGGCAAGCCGGATTTTCCTCTCGTCAGTTGCAAACCAGCGCGGTCAGGCGCTGGTTTTCTCACTCATTACCGTCTCGATCATCATCCTGGTGATGGTGTCCATGTACACCATGGGGCAGCAGTCGATCGCCAAGATGAAACTGCAAAACACAGCGGACGCCGCCGCCTACAGCGCGGTGCTGGCCGAAGCGCGTGATTACAATTTCGCCGCATATACCAATCGCGCGATGATTGCCAATCAGGTCGCCGTTGCGCAAGTCGTCGGACTGACCTCCTGGTCACGCAATTACCGCGAGACCTACAACGGCCCTTCGTCCTGGGTGCCGCAGGTCCTGACTTCGCTTGGCGGGCCGCTGGCAAAAGTACTTTGGGACACGCCGGTAAAAGCGTACAAGCCTGCTTCCAATTCCATTAAATCCGCGTTCGATACTGCCGGGCCGGCGGCCGCCAAACTGCTGGACGGGCTGATCGAAATCATCAGAATAGCGCAAATGGTTTACCACTACGGCACGGCATTGACTGTCGCGCAAACCATCGGACTCGATCCTGCGACGATTCTGGACAAGTTCGCCGGCGTGGATGAGTCGTCGCTGGGCGTAGCCAAGGATCTGCTGGTCTTCAACCCGGACTACAACATCATCAAGCTCAACGATTCCAGCGCGGGACTCAGCGCACCGGGCCTCGCTGCTGCAATCCTGCACCTTGGGCAATGGTTCACTTTCACCGGCAAGAAAGATCCGCTTCCTGCGGACCAGGACGGCGAAAAAGGTGACCGCATGGCCCAGGCCACGGTGGATTCACTGGACGGCTTTTCCCGCAACCGGAGCACCAAGGACGGAGGACCGGCGAAAGACTTTCCGGAAATGATGTATCTCACGCCGTTCGTGGTCGACCCTACCCGTTTCATCCCGTACCAGAACGGCGCGCTGCTCATGTATCTGTGGCACCGCGGTGGAACCGAACTCAAGGATACGAAAAAGACCTGGAGCGCGATGGACGCGACCGGCTTCTTCGGCATCGGAATTTTCTGGATCAGCATCCTCGGCATTCCGATCCCGATCCCGATTCCGCTGCCGTTCATTCCGATGGGCTGGGGCGCTGCGCAAGCCGGCGCCGACAACAACCTGAACCCCGACAATAATTTCGGCACCGCGAGCGGCGATGCGTATGGAGGCGTATACGAGAATGTCAATACGGTCGGTGCGGCCGGCATTCAAAGGGCCGAGGGAGCAGGCGCCTCGCTGGACAGCAGCACGAGGGCGGGACTGCGTCCGTATTTCGATGTGAAGAAAACCGACAAGGACAACCTTGCCGGCCCGCCGCTGATTCTGGAAGTGGAAAAAACCGACAGCAACATCCCGACCAGCAACAGCATATCGGGCGGCCAATTTGCATTGACCAACGGCACCAAGAGCGGCTACATGCGCAGCCTGACCAAGGCGGAGATTTATTTTTCACGCCCGTCCAAGCTGTGGAAACGCGACGACGGCAAAACCGAACTGGGCAGTCTGTACAGCCCGTACTGGCAAGCGAGACTGGCTCCGAACAGCTTCGCCGAACAGTACGTTTCCCTCTCCTATCACGTATGGTAACCATGTTTGCCAGAATCCGCGGCCAGGCGATGGTCGAACTGCTGATCGTGGCCGCCCTGGTGCTGGTGCCGCTGTTTCTCGCAATTCCCCTGCTCGGAAAATATCTGGACATGCGGGCCGCAGCAGTGCAAACCTCCCGTTACGCCGCCTGGGAACGCACGGTATGGTTCGGCGGCGCCGCGGCATCCGGCCTGGGCTGGATCTCTCCGGAAAATTACTGGCAAGCCAATGCGAAGACCGACGAGCAGATCCGCAATGAACTCGGCGTGCGCCAGCTTTCCGAGACCGGCGCCGCCGATTCGTTTTCGAGTTCCGACCGCGATGCCGTCGACTTCAAGGGCAGCACAAAAACCCTGTGGCAGGATCGCCGCGCCCAGCCATTGCTGGCGAATTACGACGACGACATCAAGACCTCGGTGAATAACGGCGATGCGCCGGGCACCCTGAACCTGATACTCACACCGATCGCCGATCTGGCCGCAACCCTCGGGCCATTCAGGCTGGAAATGAAGGGCAAATACGGCGCCACAGTCACCATCAAGGTCAAGGATATTGATTACGATCACTTCCTCGCCAAAACCTCGACCTCGGATTTCAGCGAAACCAATATTCTGCTGGCCAACGGCTGGAGCGCGGATGGACCGGACGACAAGGATAAAACCAGCGTCAAGCAACAGGTCAAGGGGCTGGTGCCCACTTCCATCATTTCCGCGGAATTTGAGGGCGTGAAGATCATCGACTACGTGCTGGCGGCGCTTTCACTGCTGGCGCCGGAAGCATCGAAGCTCGAACCAGGCAAAATCGCACCGGACGTCGTACCGGCCGATCGACTCAAATGAGATGCCGCGATGACTAGAACTCTTTTTACAAGCGGCAGGCGGTGGCTTATCGGAGCGGCTTTGTTCGTCTCGCTGTCCGGCGAGTTGATGGCCAGGGAAATGGACTGCCCGGATTTTCCGGAACCCAAAGCGAGGGTGCAGTGGGTGGCGCCCTACATGATCTATAACGGCGTGCCGATGAGCGTCAAGCGCTTTGATAGCGAACAAAAGCCTGCCGATGTTCTCGCCTTTTACCGCCAGGCCTGGAGCGCCGCAACCGCGAGTGCGGCGCCGCTCGAATATACGGTCGATCCATGGCAAACCATCGCAGTGGTTCGTGGTAAATGCTTTTTCACGGTACAGGTGCAGGCCGCCGGAAACAATGGATCCACCGGTCTGTTGAGCGCAACGCAGGCGCCCGATCAGACGCGCATCATTTCATCCGACAAGGCGCTGCCGATGATGTCGGGCAGCACGATCATCAACGACATCGAGCACAGGGACGATGGCAAGACCGCGCGCACGCTATTGTTGAGCAATTCGTTTTCGGCGGAGACGAATGCCGGTTTTTATCGCCAGACTCTAGGCGATCAGGGATGGCAAGCGGTGAACAGCTATCAAATGACGACTAAAAACGGGCCGGGCATCACGCTGATCATGAAACGCGGGCTGGCCGAAGCCAATCTTGTCATTACCCGCAGCGGCAGCAGCACTAATGTGCTGGCCAACCTGGTGGACAAGCCATGAGCATGAACGCGCCCATGTCATTGCGGCGCCGGATGAGGGGTCAATCGCTGATCGAGTACCTGGTGGTGCTGATGGTCGGCGTGCTGGTGCTGGTAACCGGCGACGATCCTCCGATACAAAAACTGGCCGCAGCGATCCAGAATTATTACACCGACTACTCGTATGCGATATCGATCTCTTCAATGCCCAACTGCTTCATTACCAAAAGCGCAGGAGCGGCCGGCGTATCGGCCACGGTAACGGTAGACAAGTGCCTTGATTTGAAAAAACCGGATTGGCCGGTGGACGTGTCCTTCAACTGATCGGCGCAGCGGCGAAATTGCTTTCGGCAGCAGAAACCAGAAGACTAACATTACTTTTAGGCAGGGTCATATAACTTGAAAATCCAACGCCCCAATATAAAGATCAACAAAACATGGTTGATGCTTATCGTAGCCATCGTGTTGAGCTTGCTGACCACCTGGCTGACCCTGCAATATCTGAAACACAAGGAGCAGAGCATCGAAGCCGAAGTCACGGCACGAGCCCAACAGGACAAGGGCGCCACCATCGCGGTGGTGGTGCCCACCAGGCGTCTGCCGCCCGGCACCCTGCTCGACCAAAGCCTGGTTGCGTCGCGCAATGTGCCGGCCGACTTCATTTCCGAAGACACCATCACCGTCGAGCAGTTCGATGCGCTGAAAGGCCAGGCGCTGATACGCCAGGTGGAAAGAGGAAAGCCGTTGCGCAAGGCCGACATACGGGAAGTCTACGCGGATTTCTCCGGCACGCTGAAGCCGGGCAAGCGCGCGATGACGATCAACGTCGATGAAATCAATTCCGTTTCACACATGGTGGAGCCGGGCAACCTGGTGGACTTGATGCTGGTGCTGAGCAGCAGCGGTGACCCGGCACGCGGCCAGACACCGGGCGGCCAGACGGTCGTTCCCTTCCTCGATCAGGTAAAGGTTCTCGCGACCGGGCAGAAGGTCACTCACGACGATCCGGCATCGCAGGGTTCGGCGGAGCGGCGCAAGGTCAGCTACAGCAATTTCACGCTGGAAGTCACGCCGACGCAGGCAGCCCGCCTGGTGCTGGCCACTGAACTCGGAAAGATTCGTGCAGTACTACGCAATGAAAACGACAAGCAGACAGTGGATTTCGACTCGGTCAATACGGCCAACCTTCTCGACGACATACGCGAGCGGGCAAAACGAGCCGCCGTTGCAAAACCGCAGCGCGATGCTTCCTATTCGCCGGCATATGTTGAATACATCATCGGCGGCAAGGCAAACGGCGATGCGGTGGCACCCGCGATCAACGTGGCGCTGCCGCCGGGCTTCGGTCCTGCGATGCCTGCTGCCGATGGTTCCGCCGCCGCAGCCGCAGCGCCGGCAGCGGCCGGGTTGCCGGACAATTTGAGCCAACTTCTTAAGCTCGGCCTCGGCAACAGCCCTGCAGCCGCCAAGTCATCAAAGTGAGATAGAGAAAATAATGCTTACACGCCTCCTCATAATCTGTTCCTGGTGTTTCCTGGCTTTCTCCGGCGTAGTGCATGCGCAGGACAAACCGGCTGAAACAAGAAGCGGTGAAATCCAGCTGTTCGTCGGAGAGGTGAAAATCCTTCCGGTGGATAAAATCCAGCGCATCGCGGTCGGCAACGGCAAGTTGTTCAGCACCTCGGTCCTGGATAACAAGGAACTGCTGCTGATTGCCGAAGCCGTCGGCGATTCTTCACTGGTAATCTGGTCCGACAAAAACCGCAAAACCGTCTACACCGTGCGCATCAGTCCGCGTGATGCCGGCGATGCGAATCGCAACGTGAGCGCCCTGCTCAAGGATATTCCCGGCATCCAGATTACTCCGGTGGGAACGAACGTCATCATCAGCGGCACGGCCAGCAAGGAAAACCTGCAGCGCATCGCGACTGCGGTGAGAATGTATCCGCAGGCGGCCAGCCTGGTGCGCGAAGAAGAAGTCTCGATGAAGAAAATGGTCTACATGAAAGTGCAGATCATCGAAATGAAAAAGTCCTTGCTGGACAACATCGGCCTGCAATGGCCGGGCTCGTTTGACGGCCCCAAGGTTGGCTTCTCGGGCAATTTCGGCACCGACCGTCCGCAAACCCAGGGCCCGTTGAAAGGCATATTGCCGGTGCCGAACAGCGGACTGCTCACCTATCTCGGCATTTCCAGCCTGATCAGCACCACCATCAATATCGCCAAGAACAACGGCGACGCCTACATGCTGGCCGAGCCGGAACTCAGCGCCCGCAGCGGCGGCGAGGCGAAGTTCCTGGCCGGCGGCCAAATCCCTCTTCCGGCCATTTCCTCGCTCGGCGGCGGCTCGGTGGAATTCAAGGATTACGGCGTCCGGCTCTCGATCAAACCGGTAGCGGACGATCAGGGCAACATCATGGCTTCGGTCAAGACCGAAATCAGCAGCATCGATTCATCGGTGTCGGTGCAGGGCATCCCGGGCTTTCTCACCCGGCAGTCGGAAACCGAAGTCAACGTGAAGAACGGCGAGACCATCGTGATGTCGGGACTGGTCAACACCGACATGTCGAACGATACAACCAGGGTTCCGGGAATCAGCAACATTCCGGTGCTCGGCCGCCTGTTCCGTTCCGATAATTTCAAGTCGGGCCGCACCGACCTGGTAATCCTGGTCACGCCGACGATTACCGATCCGGCTTCCACCATCAATCGCGAGCGTCTCGAAAAAAGCATGGATATCCGCGAACGCTTCGAACGCAAACTGAGCAATCAAGACATCATCGATTAAGGGTCCAGCATGCTGCATATCGCCGTCACCACGCCCAAGGGCCAGCGCACCGAAGAAGAATGCACCATCGACAGTTGTTCCGTCGGCAAAAGCGATGAAAACCGCATCATGCTGCAAGGCTGGTCGGTCGGGCGCAAGCATGCCACGATCCATCGCCGCAAGGACGGCGTTTATGTGGAAGACCATGGCGCATCGGCCGGCACCAAAGTCAATGGCAAGAAAGTGCCGGACCTGTACGGACCGCTCAAACCGGGCGACGAGATCAATATCTGCGACTACATTCTTGCCGTGCTCGACATCGAGCAGGATGCTCCCGAAGCCGTCGCCGCAGAACCGGTCCCCGCTCCTGCAGCGCCGGTCGAACAGGAGCCGGCAGAAAGCAATCCGGCCGAAAGGGCGGAAACGACTGCGGTGCTCAAAGGCCTGCATGCGCAGTTGATCAAGCAAATGGATTTGCGGCGCGTCGATGTCAATCGCCAGAGCGAAGAGGAATTGCGCGAAAACACGCGCGCGATGCTGCAGGAACTCGTCGCCGGCGATAAAACCATTCCGCCGCATCTGGACCGCGCAGTGCTGGTGAAGCGCGTACTGGATGAAGTGGTCGGCCTCGGCCCGCTGGAAGACCTGCTCGCGGACGAGTCGGTGTCGGAAATCATGGTCAATAGTTACGATGAAATCTTCGTCGAACGCAAAGGTCAATTGCAGAAATCGGATATCACGTTTACCAGCAACCAGTCGGTGATCAGCGCGATCGAACGGATCGTCACGCCGATCGGGCGCCGCATCGATGAAAGTTCGCCGATGGTGGATGCACGCCTGAAAGACGGCTCCCGCGTCAATGCCGTGATTCCTCCGCTGGCGCTGAAGGGCGCCAACATCACCATCCGCAAATTTTCCAAGAAAAAGATGGTCGGTGAAGATCTGGTGCGCTTCGGCTCGATGACGCCGCTGATGCTCAATTTCCTGAGGACCGTGGTGGAGCAGAAGGCCAACATCATCATCTCCGGCGGCACCGGTTCCGGCAAGACCACCCTGCTCAACGTGATGTCGAATTACATTCCGAAGGACGAACGTATCGTCACGGTGGAAGACGCGGCCGAATTGCAATTGAGCCAGCCCAACCTGGTGGGTCTTGAATCGCGACCGGCCAACGCCGAAGGCAAGGGCCTGGTAAGTATTCGCGACCTGGTCAAGAACTGTCTGCGCATGCGCCCGGACCGGATCGTGGTCGGCGAGTGCCGCGGCGGCGAAGCGCTCGACATGCTGACCGCGATGAATACCGGCCATGACGGCTCTCTTACCACCGCCCACGCCAATACGCCGCGCGACTGCCTGGCGCGTATCGAAGTGATGGTGATGATGGCGGGAATGGATTTGCCGGTGCGGGCGATCCGCGAACAGATCGCGTCGGCGATCAAGTTCATCGTCCAGCAAAACCGCTTCGCTTGCGGCACGCGCAAGATCACCCACGTCACCGAGATCACCGGGATGGAGGGAGACGTCATCCAGCTGCAGGATATTTTCCTCTACAAACGGGAAGGTTTCGGACCGGACGGCAAGGTGCGCGGCCAGCATATCGCCACCGGCCAGATTCCCGAGTTCTACGAAGAACTGGCCAGCCGCGGCCTGGAAATCGACTTCAACATGTTTGCATCGCAGGATAAACGACTGTGAATACCCTGGGACTGATATTGGCGATCGCGCTGGTCGCCGCATTCATGGCAATCTGGATTGCCATGCAGGGCGTGCGCGTGGTTCTGCAGCGCCAGCGATCCGAGCTTGAAACCTCGACCCGGACCACGCTGGCGGACATGTTCATTTTCCTCGATCCGGCCAAAATATTTTATTACAACGTGGTCGCGCTGGTCTTGCTGCCGACACTGGTGTGGGTGTTCACAGGCAACCCGGTGTTCGTCACATTCGCCGCCGTCGCCACGCTCGTCCTGCCCAAGTATTACATCAAGAGCCTGTCCACCCGACGGCTCAAGCAGTTTGAAGAACAGCTGCCCGACGCGCTGCTGATGGTTTCCGGCGCGATGCGCGCCGGCGCCAGCCTGAATGTGGCGCTGGAATCGATGATCAAGGAGCAGAAACCGCCGCTCAGCCAGGAATTCGAACTGATGCTGCGCGAGCAGCGTCTCGGTGTCGATTTCGACACGGCACTGGTCAACATGGAAAAACGCAACCCGCTGCAAGACTTTTCCCTGGTCATTTCGGGCTTGCGCATTTCGCGCGAGGTGGGCGGCAACCTGGCCGAAATGCTGGAGTCGCTGTCCAACACGCTGCGCGAGAAAGCCACGATGGAAGGCAAGATCCGCAGCCTTACCGCACAGGGGAAAATGCAGGGGCTGATCATGTCCTGCCTGCCGCTGCTGATGATGGCCGCGCTCAACTGGATCGAACCGAAGGCAATGGGAACCATGTTCACCACCCTGTTCGGCTGGGCGACACTGACGGTGATTCTGGTCATGATCACCATCGGTTACCTGGTCATTCGCAAAATCACCACGATCGACGTCTAACCGGGAAACCTGATGCTTTCGACTTCCTTTATTGCTCTCATCATTGGCGTTGCGACCGGCATATCCGTTCTGCTGGTGAGCTACAGCGTATCCAGGCTGAAGGCCGAGGTGCCGAAGGAGGAAAGGGAATACATGGACCCGCTGCCGCCGGTACTGCGGATGTCGTGGCCGGTGATCACCTTCATCGAATATCACTTTTGTTCGCGCCTGCCGCCGGCCTGGCTGGAAAAGGCCCACAAGCGTCTGCAGGAAACCGGCGTCGGCTACATGCTGACTGCGGAGCAGTATTACGCAGTGCGGATTTTCTCGACGATTGTCGCATTCGGACTGACCGCGTTCTCGCTGCAAGCGCTGGACAATTTCTCGCCGTGGATTCTGGTCGGCCTCACCCTGCTCGGCAATTATTATCCGCAGATATGGCTTGGCGACGTACGCAAACGGCGCGAAAAGGAAATTCTCAAGGCACTGCCGGTCTATCTCGACTTCATCACCATGGCAGTGGAAGCCGGACTCAACCTGACCGGCGCAATCAAGCAGGCGATGGACAAGGGACCGGCCGGCGCGCTGCGCAACGAATTCCAGATGATCACGCGCGACCTGCGGGCCGGCGTGCCGCGCGCCGATGCGCTGCGCCGCATGGAAAACCGGCTGAACATGAAGGCCATCACCAGCTTCGTCGGCACTGTAATCCAGGCCGAAAAAATGGGCGCCAGCGTCGGAGCGGCGTTGCGCATACAGGCGCAACAGCGCCGCATCGAGCGCTTCCAGCGCGCCGAGAAGCTCGCGATGGAAGCGCCGGTCAAGCTGATTCTTCCGCTGATCGCCTTCATTTTTCCGGTCACGTTCATCGTGCTCGCCTTTCCGATCGTCGTCAAATTCATGCAAGAAGGCATGCTGTGAAACTCGGTGCGATCTACTGCCAGGACCAGTGTCTGGTGCCGCGCGTCTGGCGCGCCATCAGCCCTTGGGAGAGAACGCGCGGATTGCTGGGACGGCCTGCACTGCAGGCTGGCGAAGGCATGCTGATCGATGCCTGCCGTCTGGTGCATACGGTAGGCATCGGCTATCCGCTGGACCTCGCCTTCCTCGACAGCCGCGGACAAGTGCGCAAAATGGTGAAGGGACTCGCGCCCTCTCGACTGGCGGGCAGTCTGCCGGCGAGCAGCACGCTGGAACTTGCGCCCGGAACGCTGGCCGGCATCGATCTGAAAGAAGGCGACTATCTCAGATGGCAGGAGGTCTGCGCATGAAACTGTCCACGCGCCGCCTGCTATCGTTGCTGCCGCTGTTGCTTTCGAGCGCTTGTGCGATGCTGCCCTCGGCACCGGGCAATCTTTACGAAATGCGGCGCGAAGCTCAGGCGGCTTACGCCGGCAGCGAAGACGAGCGGGCCGAGAAACTGCTGCTGGGGCTAACGCGCGCGGTGCCGAACGATGCGGAAACCTGGTTTTATCTCGGCAACCTGTACGCGCGCACCAACCGGCCGGAACAGGCAACGCAAGCCTATCAGAAAGCGTTGATGCTCAATAGCGGCGACTCGCGCGCGTGGCACAACATCGGCGTGGTGCGGCTGCGCGAAGCGTGGGCCGCCTTCATCCAGGCTTACGACTTGTCCACGCCCGACAATCCGCTGCATGCCAAGATCGAAGCCCTGATCAATGCGATGGAAAAAATTCCGCTGGAAGGCTTGAGCCGCTCCGCACGCGCAACCTCATCCGCTCCGCGCGATGCCCAAAAATGATGAATCGCCATGCCAGACACGGAAAGCAGCGCCAGAGCGGGCAAGCGATCGCGGAATACATTTATGTGTTCCCGATTCTGGCGTTGCTGATCCTTGGCGCGATCCAGTTCGGCTTCATTTATCAAACCAAGACGACCCTGAACTACGCAACTTTTTCAGCGACGCGCCAGGGCGCCTTGAACAACGGCGCCATGTCGGCGATCGTGGACGGCCTGACGGCGGGCATGATGCCGTTGTTCACTCACAGCGGCAGCACCGGCGGCGACCGCAATCTGGAGTTGCTCAAGAATGCATGGAAACTGGCCAATCAGCAGGTCACCGATCCTAAATTAACCTTGATCACGATCGTCAATCCGACCAGCTCGGCATTGAGCGCCTATCAGGACAAATCCGAGTCGGGCGACGAGATCCCGAACGATAACCTGATGTATCGCGATACCGACATCCCCGGCGGCGGCATGAACATCCAGGATGCCAATCTTCTCAAGGTGCGGGTGACCTATTGCTACAAGATGGCGGTGCCGATCCTCAACAAGCTGATTTACAACCTGGTCATCGATCCGCCCGCCACGCCGACCGTGGGCAACACCGCAGCTGACATGCTGGCTTCCGACGGCGGCGGTTCCGCCGGCAAGCGCTGCACCGGCATCGCCGACGAATATCGTATCCCCATCACGTCGGAGGCGGTAGTGCGCATGCAAAGCCCGTTCAAGGATCCCGGAAAATGGATCGGACCATGACAGCGGCCGCTCTCGACGGCGCACAGCCGCCTCGCTCAAGGCTTTTTTCGCTGCGCGGCCGCCTCGGGCGCGCTCGTTACATCGTCTATTCATTGGGCGCGGTGGCGGGAGCTTTCCTGTTCATGCTGCTGGCCGGCTATGGATTGATGCTGTCCGGCAGCCTGGGACGCCTGCTCTATATCGTCGTCAGCGTTTTGCTGTTTTACTGTTTTCTGCCGATCTTTTTCATGCTGCTGACCGTCAAGCGCGCCCATGATTTCAATGTCGGCGGCTGGCTGGCGTTGCTGCTGCTGGTGCCGGTCGTCAACCTGATGTTCTGGTTCATCCCCGGCACGCGCGGCGAAAACGCGTACGGCGCGCCGCCCGAACCGGCGTCCGGCGGCATCAAGCTTGCCGCGGTCATTCTTCCGCTACTGCTGATCGGCGCTTTCGTCGCTTCCGAAGATAAGCGCACCGGCCAGAAAAAAGACTTGCCTGCCGGATCGCAGCCATCCACTTCATTGAGGCCCTACACGCCATGATATCCAGAGAACATCAATCCACCCTTTCCGGATTTGAGGCCCGCTTTCCGCAACTCGCGCGCGAACTCGGGCCGGTCGGCCTCGAACTGTTGCTGGACGGCGCATCGGTGCAGGAATTCCCTGCCGGACGCACTCTGATCCGCGACCGCATGCCGGTGGACTTCATCTATTTCGTGCTCGACGGCAGCCTGAATGTCTATATCGAGCAAGCGGGAGAATCCAGACTTATCGCGGCGATCAGGCCCGGCGAATGGATGGGCGAAATTTCCGTGCTGAGCGGCGAACTCCTCGCCAGCGCCACCATCGTCACCGATACGCCTTGCAAGCTGGTGAAAGTGCATCACCTGACATTCGAAAAACTGATCAGGGAAAACGAAATCATCGCCAAGGTGCTGCTGGACCACTTCATTGCATTGATGGCAGAGCGCCTTCGCGCCCCGCTCGCTCGCGGCTAACCGTTCCAAGAAAAACCAAATCCATGGACCTGAAATATTTTCTCAAAAACCTGCCCGCCTTCGACGAATTCAAGGCGCCGCATCTCGATATCCTCGCCGGCCAGTTGCAGGTGGAAGAACATGCGGACGGACATGTCTTCATTGAGCAGGGCACCCAGGGCAAAGCGCTGTACCTGCTGCTTCAGGGATCGGTGCGCGTCACCCGGCATGACATGAACGGCGGCGAGGAACACGAAGTGCGCGAACTGAGCGATGGCGAAATATTCGGCATTCTGTCGCTGGTGGACAATCTGCCGGCATCGGCGACCTGCATCGCAAAAGGCCCGGTGAAAATCGCTGCGCTGACACGCGACGCCTTCCGGCAATTGTTCCATGACGCCTCGCCGATCGGATTTCACCTGCAATACATGATCGCAGTCCAGATGGCGCGCGACATACAGGAAGAGAACAAGCGTTTCCGCACCTCGCCGGGCCGCGCCTGACGAACATCGATCATACCGTGCCGAAAAAAAGAATCTCTCCTGCGCTTTGCCGCGCATCCATCGCGCCGCTCGCGTTGCTGCTGCTCCAGGCATTGGCTCTGGCTGCCGAAGCGCCTGTCACACCGGGCAGCGTGCAGGATACGATCGGCACCGGCAAGGCACGCCTGCCGAGCACACCGCCACAGGTGGTGCTGCCGGTACAGCCGGCGCCCTCGCCGCACGATCCCAGGGCCAGGCGCTTCCGGGTCAATGCATTCGACATGTCCGGCAATACCGTTTACAAAACACGTACGCTGAAGACGCTGCTGGAACGCTTCGTCGATCTGGAACTGAATCTGCACGACCTGAACAAGGCCGCCGACACGATCACCGCCTTCTACCATGACCACGGCTACACGTTGGCGCGCGCAGTGATTCCTGCGCAAAAAGTGGAAAACGGGGTCGTCCGGATCCGCATCATCGAAGGCCGCTTCGGTCAGGTGACTTTCGCCGGCAACAAACGCTATTCATCCGCATTCCTCGCCGCCCGCACCGGCCTGCTGACGCCGGGCGCGCTGGTCACCACCGACCGGCTGGAAAACAATCTGCTGCTGTTGAACGACCTGCCCGGCGTGAGCGCCAAGGCGGTGCTGGAACCGGGCGCGGAATTCGGTGCGACCGATGCCGAAATCCAGGTGAAGGAAAAATTGATCGACGGCAGCGTCAACCTGAGCAATTACGGACGCAGCGAAACCGGACAGAACAAAGTCGATGTCGGTCTCAACATCAACGCGCCTTTCGGTTGGGGCGATCAGCTCAATCTGAGCGGCTCCAGTACTCAGCAAAAACTGGTGCGTTACTGGAAAGTCGGTTATTCCCTGCCGCTCAATACCGCCGGCACACGCATTGCGATCGCAAGCGCCAAAACCGCCTACGATGTCAGCGGCGCGGTGGCAGCGCTGGGTATCAGCGGCGAAATCAGGACGGAGGAGCTGGCGATCAGTCATCCGTTCGTGCGCAGCCGCGACGACAATCAATCGCTGATCGTTGGCGTCAAGCGCAGCCGCCTGGTGCAGACCGCGCTGGGCACCGAGATTTCCGACAACAGGATCAGCGTGCTGACCACGAGTTACCAGATCAGCCGGATCCACGACGACACTTCGGTGACCAACGCCAGTTTCGGTCTGGCGACCAACTTCAAGAGCGGCAACAGCGCGACGAAGCAGGATGCGGTATTTGCGCGCATGGAAGCGGATGTCAACCATACCGCGCCCTTCATGGGGCGATGGGATATCTACCTGCGCGGCAACCTCGTGCATAGCAAGGAAATGCTTCCGGACACGGAAAAATTTTCTCTCGGCGGTCCGAACAGCGTGCGTGCCTTCCGTCCGTCGGAAGTGCGCGGCGACCGCGGCTACCTGGCCACGATGGAACTGCGCCGTCCATTCGCCGTAGCGAACAGCGTCGGCGTATTCCGTCTGACAGCCGACGCCGGCGAAGTCGTTTACAAAATGCCCGGCTTCAGCGACAGCCGGGACAGATTGCGCAGTGTGGGATTGGGCGCCACGATTTACCCGATGAAGGGGATCACCGCATCGATCGATGCGGCCACACCCGCCGGCACCACGCACACCGCTTCCGACGGCAGCAGAAACCACAGAATCTGGGTGAACGTCAGTGCAAGCTTCTAAACCAATTCGGCGATCGATCCTGCTCGGCCTGGCCCTGTTGTACCAGGGGGCGGGCCATGCGGAACTGCCGAGCGGCGGCACGGTGGTCGGCGGCGCGGCGACAGTCAGCCAGGACGCGCAGCGCCAGGTGATCAATCAGGGCACATCCAGAGCCGTCATCGACTGGCAGAATTTTTCCATCGGAGCCGGCAACAGCGTACTCATCAATCAGCCGAATGCCTCCTCCATCATGCTTAACCGTGTAGTGGGCGGCAATCCGTCCACCATACTCGGCAGCCTGTCCGCCAACGGCCAGGTGTTTCTGGTCAATCCGTTCGGCGTGTATTTCGGCGCAGGCGCCAGCGTCGATGTCGGCGGCCTGATCGCAACCACGATGAATATCCGCAATGACGACTTCATGGCAGGCAACTACATCTTCAGCCGCGACGCCTCTTCCGCCGCGCGGCGCGAAGTAATCAATGCCGGCGTACTGAAAGCGCGCGAGGGCGGTTACGTGGTGCTGGCAGGCGACTATGCGGCAAACAGCGGCGTGATACAGGCAAGACTCGGCACCGCAGCGCTCGCCTCCGGCAGCAAGATGACGCTGGACATCAAGGGCGACAGCCTGATCAATTTCACGGTGAATGAAAAAACCGTGGCCGAATTGTCCGGCGTGGAGAACAGCGGCCAGATAATGGCCGATGGCGGACGCGCAATCATGACGGCTGCGGTGGCGCGCGGTCTCGCCACCGGCAGCGTCAACAACAGCGGATTGGTGCAGGCGGAGACCGCAGTTGAGCGCGAAGGCGCAATTTACCTGTCCGCCGACGGCGGCAATACGCTGGTCAGCGGCAAACTTGACGCGAGCGGCAATGCGACCGGCCAAAAAGGCGGCGTCGTCAACGTATTGGGCGACAAGGTTGCGCTGATCGACAGTGCCGTGATCGATGCGTCGGGTGACGCGGGCGGCGGCTCGGTAAATATCGGCGGCAGCTATCAGGGCAACGGACCGCTGCCGAACGCGCAAACCGCGTACGTCGGCAAAGACGTGCAAATCAAGGTTGATGCCTTGCGCAACGGCAATGGCGGCAACGCGGTCGTATGGTCGGATGAACAAACGCGATACTACGGCGACATTTCGGCGCGGGGCGGCGCCGAAGGAGGCGACGGCGGCAGCATCGAAGTCTCGGGCAAGGCGCGACTGGACTTCAACGGCACCGCGACCACGCTCGCGCCCAAGGGCAAGGCCGGCAATCTGCTGCTCGACCCGGCCGACATCACCATCTCGACCGCCGCCAACAGCGACATAACCGGCGCCACACCATTCGCCGACGCCACCGGCAATGGCGGCGCTTCGGTTCTGAATGTCGGCACACTGGAAACCGCCCTCGGCGCCGGTAACGTCACGGTGACTACTGCGACCGCAAGCGGCACCGCGGCCGGCGGCGGCACCATCACGGTCGCCAACAACGTCGGCTGGTCATCCGCCTCCACGCTTGAACTGCGGGCGACCAACAAAATCCTGCTGAACGCAAACCTGTCCGGCGGCAACGGTACAGTGTGGCTCAATGCCGGCAACGGAGCGATTCAGATCCCGGGCGCCACCATTACCGCCAATTCGCTTCTGTTGAGCGGATCAGGTTTTTTTGACCTGGTCGGTGTCACGCCGAGCAATTTCGTCGGCAGCTGGAACGAAGTCAACACGCTGGCAACCAATCTGACCAATAGCACTTTGCGCTACAGCAGTAACCGCAACCTGACGGTCGGCACGGTGAACGGCGTCAGCGGCGTCACGAATACCAACGGCGATACGCAATTTTATTTCGACAAGAACAACGCGTCACTGACGCTGGCACAAGGCGTCGCATCGAACAGCATGTATTTCCGCGGTCCGGGCGGCGTCAATCAGACTGGCGGCACAGTGCAGTTGAACGATCTTGCACTGCTGCAGGGTTCCGTCAATCTTTCCATGAGCGGCAACAACATCGGCAGAATCAGCGCGGATATCAATGGCGACCTGATCGTCAACACCGCCGGCGCCATGGCTGTCGGCAATACGTACGGCCAGGCCGGAATCAAGACCAACAACCATAATGTCACGATCTCCACCGGCAATGCAGCCGGCTTCGACAACACCAAGCTGCCTGACGGCACCAATCCCGCCAGCCTGACGCTTAATGAAAGCATCAATGCCGGCGCCGGAACCATCAAGCTGACTGCCGGCTCGGGCGGCGTCTACCAGCGACATGACCTCGACGCCGACAACAAGCCGTTGCAGGCGGGATCGCTGACGGCCGGCAACCTGCTACTGCTCGGCAACAGCGCAAGCAATGTCACACCCTTTGTCCTGAACAACGCCAACAACCTGGTCGGTACGCTGGCTGCCAATGCCAACGGTTCCATCAGCTACACCGGAGGTCCTCTTGCGGTGGGCAGCGTCGGCGGTGTCAGCGGCATCACGACCACTTCCAGCACCGTCATCATTCCTGCCGGTGCCGATGCCGCAGGCAGAGCGACGCCGGCCATCTACAACGACAATAATATTTCGTTATCCATCGGCGGCGACCTCCGGATCAACGAGAACATCAATGCCGCCACCGCCAACGGCTCCGGCGGGGTGACGATCGGCGTAGGCGGCGATTTCACTGCATCGACTGCGGCCGGCAAGCGTATCGATGCAAACACGCTGGGTGTTTTCGGAGACGATCTGAAGGGTACATTCAAGCTCGTGACCAAGGTCTCGTCTCTTGCCGCGGCCGGCGGCAAAGTGATGGTGATCGATAACAGCGCACAGACCGGCGAACTTGTCGGCATCGGCCTTGGCGCACCGGCTGCGGATGCCGGCGCCAGCACAACTGCCGGACTCCCCGCGGACAAGACCAGCCGACCGATCGGCGACTTTTACCTCACCACCGGCGGTGCGCTGAAGATCATCAAACTGCTCAGCAAAGGCAACAATCTGATGCTGCGCTCCCAATCGCTCGACATACTGCTCGACGCGGGCACGGCCGACGGTGCGCGCATCATGCTGCAACCCTACAACCTCGGCAGCCGCATCGGCATCAACAACAGTTACGATCCCGGCTTCACCGCCGATACCAATTACAGCGCCGACACGCTGCTCAAGTTCACCAACCCGACTGCCACCTTCTTTGTCGGCACACCGCAAAATGTGATTCTTTCGGATTCGAACGTGCAGGATGCGGCCAAGAATACCTTGACGGGCGATGTCCATATCGGTTCCGACGGCGCGTTCAACCTGGGCTATCGCAGCCTGTCCGCGCAAACTACCGGCAACATGCTCGCCTATAACGTGGGCCCGATATACAACCTGCGGCTGGCGGCGGAGAACCTCACGATCAATTCGTTCAACACCTTCGGCAACCAGATGCATTTTTTTACCAACAACCTGAGCCTGCCCGGCGCAGCGAGCAACTACGTTAATCCGAACAAGCCGGAGATCACCTGGCGCAGTCTCAACGATGAAACGATGTGGGTCGGCTCCGGCTTATCGAACAAGCCGTGGGAAAAAACCATTTCGGCCGACGTCATCCGCAAACTCCCGGATGGCAGCACAATCATTATCAGCGGCAGTCAAGACTATCCATTCCCGAACGGCGGCCCGGGTCACGGCGACATATGGATGAATTGGTTCGGCGGCGGCATTGGCAACAGCAAACTGATCCTGTCGACCCGGGCTGGCGTGAAGGGATCCACTTCAATAGTGTCATATGCGGCCAGGGGCGACGGAACCAGCGGCGGGTTGTGGCAAGGCTGCCAGAATCTCACCACCTGCCAGGGCACCAATCCCAGTCCGTTCCCTGACCCGACTGCGGGCGGCGGCGGCACAACCGGCAATAATTCGGGTTCCGGCAATTCGGGCAATCCATCCAATACACCGACCGGTGAATGCCCGGGATGTCCGCCCGCCAAACCGAATACCAATCCCTTCCCCCCTGACACGACTTCCGGCAACGGCAATACCGGTACCGGCGGCGATGGCAGCGGCACAGGAGGCAGTGGTACAGGCAGCGGGGGCACAGGCGGCGGCGATGGCGGTGCAGGAACAGGCAGCGGCGGTACCGGAACCGGTGATGCCGGCACAGGCACCGGCAGCGGCACGGGCGGGACTGCAGACGGTAGCGGCGACGGCGGCGCCGGCACAGGCACAGGCACAGGCAGCGGTGGATCTGGAGACGGCGGCGCGGGGACAGGTACCGGCGGTGCCGGCGATGGTGGAGCAGGCACCGGCACTGGCGGCGCAGGCGGCGGGGACGGCGGCGCGGGCGCAGGCAGCGGCGGCACGGGAGACGGCGGCGCAGGAACAGGAACCGGCAGTGCGGGGGATGGTTCTGCGGGCAGCGGAACCGGTGGTGCCGGAACCGGCGGCGGCGATGGCGGCGGGGGCACCGGTAGCGGAGGCGCGGGAGACGGCGGCGCAGGAACAGGAACCGGTGGCGCGGGAGACGGCAGTGCCGGCACGGGCGCCGGCGGAACCGGAAATGGCAGTGGAGATGGCGGTGCAGGCACCGGCAGCGGTGGCGCAGGCAACGGTGGCGCGGGTACAGGTACCGGCAGTGCCGGAGATGGTTCTGCGGGCAGCGGAACCGGCGGTTCCGGAGCGGGCGGCGGAGATGGCGGTGCAGGCACCGGCAGCGGCGGCGCAGGAAACGGCGGAGACGGCAGCGGCACGGGCGGCACAGGAGACCATGGCGCCGGCGATGGCAGTGGCGACGGCGCCGCCGGTACCGGCAGCGGTGGTACCGGCGATGGCGGCACAGGTGCGGGCACCGGTACAGGTATAGGCACCGGCAATGGCGCGGATGCCGGCGCCGGCACAGGCAGCGGCGGCGCAGGAGATGGCGGCGGAGACAGCGGCGCAGGAACGGCCGGTGGCGGCAGCGGAGACGGCCGGGCAGGCGCCGGCAGCGGTACCGCCGGAGAGGGCGGCGCGGGTACCGGCCGCGGCGGCGATGCAGACGGCGGCGGAGACAGCGGCGCCGGTTCAGCCAGCGGCGGCATAGCGTCCGGCGATTTGCTCTCAAGCGGCGCAGGCGAACGCGGTGATCAGTCGAATGCTTCGGTTCCGCAAGGGTTTGAGATCAGCTGCAATGATGTGTCGGCGCAACCGAAGGAACAGGACAACGACGACAGTGCACGGAGCGGCGGGAATCGTCTCGTTGAAATCAAACGCGATGGCGTGAAGTTACGCGATCCGTGCCAACAGCAGCCGGAGCAAGGCAGCAAAAAATAAATCGTGAAAAACCGACGGCAAGCGCAGCCGGCCATTCGTCCTCGATAGCCGTGCACCTTGTGCGGGACTGGAAATGCGCGTTCAGAAATGCGGCGCGGAGTGATGACGACCTGGCTGGCGGCGGCAGGCTGACATGTCGATATCGTCGCACGATATCGACATGTTTTACAGATCGGCCAGGATGCGATGCGCCAGCGCCTTTGCTTCTTCCAGCGCTTCCTCCGGTGTATCGGAAACCGTATTCACAGTGCGTGGAGACGCATCCGCCGCTGTTTCCCCCATTCGTGTAATCAACACGACTCCTTGAAATTTGCCCCCTGGCAGCCGTTGTATATCCGCCTCCGCTTTCCAGCCTTCCTTGGTATACGTTACAGCAGCCATCTGCTGCTCACTTCCCAAGCGCGATGCGGACTGCCGCCACTTCAGTGCCTACTTCCGCAACCGCCTTGCGAAGATCGACTTCGCTTACATTCCAGTGTTGCATCCAATAACGTATTTCAGACGCATCGTTGATATTGACTTCCCAGTCGCCACGGGAATTGAGATTATTCGAATTGGTATTCAGATTGGCGTTCGGATTAGCGGACATTTCAATTCCTGCAGTTAATATAAAGTTGGGAGAAGACTGTAATGCACCTGATGCCCGATAAAGCCGGTGTCGACACCTGCCGGATTTTCACGGTGGAGAAAGACCATTTGCAGAATAAAAATCCTTGAAAGGCCGATTCAAGTCTATTTCGCGATAGACACGGAGCCTTTGCGCCAACTCAAAATCAGGTTCTGTCGCCAAACGATTACGTCAAGCAAGCAGAATGAAAGTCCATTCGCGCAAGCGACCATCCGAATTATCAAACACGACGATGGTCGATCCGCAGAATAAAGCGACAAGTTCACATCGGAAACGAAACGCGAAATGCGCTGCTGTTCAACAGACATGCGGTCGCCGTCTTCCTGCGGCCAAACAGCAGGAGAACGGCAACCGCTTAAAATTCGTGCTCCTCAAGCGCTCTCTTTGCGCGCATTTCGGCTGCTTCCCATGCCTGCTGTTCCGTTTCAAATGTTCCTGCCGGAATATACGTTTCTGCGATTTCCGGCTCGCGTGTCAAGCGGACGAACACTTGCGCCTCATAGGTATCGTCAGGCTGCTTCAAAGCGACAATGCGGGCAATATGAGTTCCACTTTGCAATATGCGCCCTGTCATTTTTTCTCCAGTGCTTTAAAGAATCGCGGAATCATCGCGGTTAGCTGGGTTTATGATCCGGCACAGGCTCTTCCTCCGGAGACGGCACTCCGGGCACAGGTACAGGATCGTCTTCTTCAAAAGGCTCGTGATCAGGAGTCGGAGTTGGTGCTCTATGCATAGTTCCCCCTTCAAAATAAAGGCCTATCCAGAAAGCCTAGCAGGTATGGGACGATACTTCTTGAGATCGATCACAACATTCGTAATGGAAATAAAATCCGGGGCGATTCGCATGTGCGGTACTGCGATGC